>NZ_JBEZDN010000078.1:0-35687 GCF_040648315.1 Pseudonocardia sp. NPDC049154 | reverse complement strand
CCCAACCCGAGCGCATAAACGCCGTTTACGCGCATGCTCCCGCGAGTCCAACGTCCAACCGCGCCAAGCGGGCTTAGTTCAGCACCCTCCTAGCGCCTCCGGCGCCCACCCACAGCCGCCCACCCTCAGCCGCGCACCCTCAGCCGCCCACCCTCAGCCGCGCAGCATCTCCGCGACCAGGAAGGCGAGCTCCAGCGACTGCTGGGTGTTGAGCCGCGGGTCGCAGGCGGTCTCGTACCGGCCGGCGAGGTCGGTGTCCGAGATCTCCTGGGCGCCGCCGAGGCACTCCGTGACGTCCTCGCCCGTGACCTCGACGTGGATCCCGCCCGGGTGGGTGCCGAGCGCGCCGTGCACCTCGAAGAAGCCCTGCACCTCGTCGACGATGCGGTCGAAGTGGCGGGTCTTGTAGCCCGTCGTGGACTCGTGGGTGTTGCCGTGCATCGGGTCGCACTGCCAGATGACCTTGTGGCCGGAGGCGGTGACCTTCTCGACGATCGGCGGGAGCGCGTCCCGGATCTTGCCGTTGCCCATCCGGCTGATCAGCGTGAGCCGGCCCGGCTCGTTGCGCGGGTCCAGCCGCTCGACGTACTCCACGGCCTGCTCGGGCGTGGTGGTCGGGCCGATCTTGAGGCCGATCGGGTTCGACAGCAGCTCCGCGAAGGCGACGTGCGCGCCGTCGAGCTGGCGGGTGCGCTCACCGATCCAGAGGAAGTGCGCGGACAGGTCGTAGAGGACCGGGTTGTCCCGGTCGAGGTCCAGCCGCAGCATGGCCCGCTCGTAGTCGAGCAGCAGGGCCTCGTGGGAGGCGTAGAACTCGACCGCGTGCAGCTGGTGGTCGGTGACCCCGCACGCGTCCATGAACCGGACGGCACGGTCGATCTCCGCGGCGACGGCCTCGTACCGCTCCCCCGCCGCCGACGTGCGCACGAAGTCCTTGTTCCAGGCGTGCACCATCGCGAGGTCGGCCATGCCGGTCGCGGTCAGCGCCCGGACCAGGTTCATCGCGGCGCTCGCGTTGGCGTAGGCCCGGATCATGCGCGACGGGTCCGGGGTGCGGGAGGCCTCGTTCGGCGCCAGCCCGTTGACGATGTCGCCGCGGTAGGACGGCAGACCGAGCGCGTCGACGGGCGAGCTGCGCGGCTTGGCGTACTGCCCGGCGATGCGCCCGACCTTCACCACCGGCAGCGACGCGCCGTAGGTCAGCACGACGGCCATCTGCAGCAGCGTGCGGATGGTCGCGCGGATGTGCGGCTCGGTGTTGTCCACGAAGGTCTCGGCGCAGTCCCCGCCCTGGAGCAGGAAGGCCTTCCCGTTCGCGACGTCGGCGAGGCGCTGCTTGAGGCGGTCGACCTCGGGCGGCAGCACGACCGGCGGCACGCTCTCGAGCACCGTGCGGGTGTGCTCGACGACCGAGGTGTCCGGCCACTCGGGCTGCTGGGCGGCGGGCCGGGCGAGCGCGTCGTCCAGCCGGGTGCGGAGCTCACCGGGCAGCGGCGGCAGCTCCGGGAGGACGTCCACGGGGGCGTCGACGGACCAGTTCACGACTCGCAGGGTATTCGGTACCGCCGGGGCGGCCGCTCCCGGCACCCGGCCCGGCCGGTGCCGACGTCGCTCCGCTCAGGGCGTCGGGACCGCGGTCTCGATCACCTGCCAGCGGCGCAGGTTGAGCCGGGCGTCGGCCAGCGCGTCGTGCGCGTCGGAGCTGGGCGGGGGCAGCGTCGGGCGGCCCGCATCCTCCCAGCGCTGGCGCAGCTCCCGGGTGAAGCGCGGCAGGGCACGGGGCAGCGCCGGCATGGCGCCCCACAGCTGGCAGAGGGCGACGTGGTCGTACGCGGCGATCCAGGCCCAGAGCTCGACCTCGCCGGGCGCGCCGGTGAGGAACTCCAGCAGCTCGCGGCGGATCGTCGCGCGGGACCGCCAGGCCGTGTCGGCCGGGGAGGGCAGCTTGGGCAGCACGTTCGCCCGCACCCACGGACCGGCCTTGTCCGGGTCGAACTCGGTGGACACCGCGTAGAACTCGCGCCCGTCCTCGCCGACGACGCCGATCGACACGAGATCGATCGTCCTGCCGTCCTCGATGAACTCGGTGTCGTAGAAGAAACGCATGTGAACCCTTTCCGACCTGCCGCGACTCTACGTCGCCCGAACGGCGGGGTGTGCGCCGGGACTGGGCCGGACGGGCGAAGATGTCGTTGCGTCGTCACGATCCGGACGTCCCGGACGAGTCTCCCGGTGAACCGCCGCAGTCCCGCCGCACCCCGAGCGAGAACCCATGCGCCGCCGCTCCCCCACCGCCCTGCTCCCGGGGCTCGTCGTGCTGCTCTGTGCCGTGCTCGCCGCGGCGTGCGCGGGGCCGCCCCAGGCACCCACGACCACGGTCTCCCTGCGGCTGTGGGACGACCAGGTGGCCAAGGCCTACGGCACCTCGTTCGCGGAGTTCGAGCGGCAGAACCCGGACATCCGGGTGGACCTCGACGTCGTGCCGTACGCGGACTACTTCGTGAGCCTCAACGCCCAGCTCGCCGCCGGGACGGGCGACGACATCTTCTGGCTGAACTCGGCGTACTTCGGCGCGCTCGCCGACTCCGGCGCGCTCGTCGACGTCGGCCGGATCCTGCCGGGCCGTACGCGGAACTGGGCGCCGGCGGCCGTCGACCAGTACACCCGGGACGGCGCGCTGTGGGGCGTCCCGGCGCTCACCGACGGCCGGATCGTCACCTACTACAACAAGAAGATGCTGGCCGACGCCGGCGTCGACCCCGCGGCCCTGACCTGGAACCCGGACCCGGCGAAGGACACCTTCCTGCCGGCGATGAAGAAGCTGACGGTCGACGTGCAGGGCCGGACCGCCGACCAGCCCGGCTTCGACCCGGCGAACGTGGCCCGGTACGGCTTCAACGCCGGCCGCGACCTGCAGGCGATCTACTACGACTTCGTCGGCTCCAACGGCGGGCGCTTCCAGCAGCCGGACGGCACCTTCGCCTTCGCCGAGCCGCGGTCCGCGCAGGCCTTCCAGTACCTCGTCGACCTGATCAACACCCACCACGTCGCGCCCGACGCCGACGACACGAACGTCAACCCGGACTACGGCCGGGACGCCTTCCTGGACCAACGGCTCGCGGTGTTCCAGTCCGGCACCTACAACCTGCGCAACGTGGCCGACGGCGCGACCTTCGACTGGGGCGTGGCGCCGATGGTGGCCGGGCCTGCGGGCCGCGTGTCCGTGGTGAACAGCGTGATCGCGGCGGGCAACGCGCGCACCCCGCACCCCGAGGCCGTGGCGCGCGTCCTGGACTGGATCGGCTCCGAGGCGGGCGCCGACCCCGTCGGCGGGCGGGGCGCCGCGCTCCCGGCGGTGACCGGGTCGCAGCAGAAGTTCTTCGACTACTGGCGCGAGCGCGGCGTCGAGACCGGGTACTTCGGCAGCCTCGGCGGCACCGCGACGATCGACCCGCCGATGGGACCGAAGTTCGGCACCGGCCTGCGGGCCTTCAACCCGGTCCTCGGCGAGGTCTTCGCGGGACGGGTGCCCGTCGGGCCCGGGCTCCAGCAGGCGCAGGACGCGGCCAACGCGGCGGTCGCGGCAGGCTGAGCGGGCCCGGTCAGGCGGCCGCTCTGCCCTGCTGCTCCTTCTCGGCCTGCGCGGCCTTCTCCTTGACCGACGCGGCGTACAGGTCCACATAGGTCTGTCCGGAGAGCTCCATCAGCGCGTACATGATCTCGTCCGTCATGGACCGCTCGATGAACCGGTCCCCGGCCATGCCCTCGTACCGGGAGAAGTCCAGCGGCTCCCCGACCTTCACGTGCACGTGCCCGGGCCGCCACATCTTCGAGCCGATCGGGTTGACCTTGTCCGTGCCGATCATGGCCACCGGGATGACCGGCACGCCCGCCTCGAGCGCCATCCGCGCCACCCCGGTCTTGCCCTTGTAGAGCCGCCCGTCCGGCGAGCGCGTGCCCTCGGGGTAGATGCCGAGGAGTTTGCCCTCGCGCAGCAGCCGCACTGCGGTGTCCATCGCCGCCTGCGCCGCGTTGCCGCCGGACCGGTCGATCGGGACCTGCCCGACGCCGCTGAAGAACTGCTTCTTCACATAGCCCTTCAACCCCGGCTCGGTGAAGTACTCGCGCTTGGCGAGGAACGTGATCCGGCGCGGCACCTGCAGGGGCAGCAGGAAGGAGTCGGCCACCGCCAGGTGGTTGCTCGCGAGGATCGCGGCGCCCGAGGCGGGGATGTGCTCCAGGCCCTCGATGGTGGGGCGGCAGAACATCCGGAGCAACGGGCCGAGCAGGACGTACTTCGACCACCAGTACAGCACCGGACAGGGCCTCCTCACCGCAGGGAGCCCAAGCCTACGGAGCGTCGCGCCGGTGCGACAACAAGGGGACTCCCGGCACCCGTGGCGGGCGCGTCCGTGTCAGGATGCACGGGTCTGTCCCCGCAGACCCCGAGGAGGCCGCGAGCATGAGCACGGGCGAGCCGGAGGGCGTGCAGGGCGACCCGGGACGGGAGGGCCGCCGGTCGGATCCCGATCCCTTCGAGCAGGTCGTGGCCTCGTGGAAGGCCGAGGGCACGGTCCCGCACTGGCCGGGCGGGGCGCAGGACGGTGCCCCCGTCGAGCCGCCGCCCGTCCCCGAGATCGAGCCCCGTCAGGACCCGGAGGAGCACTACGTCCCGCCGGAGCCGCCGCCGCTGCCCCGGGTGGGCGCCGCCGTCGGGGTCGGGCTGGTGCTGGTGGTGCTGGGGATCGTGCTGGTCGCGGCACCGCAGTGGATCGGCATGTCCTCGGTCTACGGGCTGCCGCTCGGCCTCGTCGCGATCGCCGGCGGCCTGACCTGGCTGCTGATGCGGCTGTGGCAGCCCGCCGACGAGGACGTGGACCCGTACGACGACGAGGGCACGGTCTGAGCTAGCGCGTCGCCCCGCCCGTCAGGACCGCCTCGCG
This sequence comes from Pseudonocardia sp. NPDC049154, assembly GCF_040648315.1. Taxonomy (NCBI): domain Bacteria; kingdom Bacillati; phylum Actinomycetota; class Actinomycetes; order Pseudonocardiales; family Pseudonocardiaceae; genus Pseudonocardia; species Pseudonocardia sp. NPDC049154. Next base: position 30,744 of record NZ_JBEZDN010000078.1, on the reverse strand, counting down.
GGCCAGCTCGGCCGCCCCGACCACCGCGGCAGCGGAACCGAGCTGCGCGGTGCGGATACGGGCCAGCGGCCGGTTGCCCGCGCCGGTGACGATCCGGGCGTAGTGTTCCCGCGCCTCGTCGAGGAACAGCGGCGCCGACACCGAGACCCCGCCGCCGACCACGACCAGCTCGGGGTCGAACACGTCGGCGATCAGCGACAGGCCCTCCCCCAGCCACCGGCCCATGTCGGCGACCGCGCGCCGGGCCAGCCGGTCCCCGTCCCGCGCGGCGGCCGCCACCCGCTGGCCGGTGATCCGGCCCGGGTCGCGCGCGGCCTCGCGGTGCAGGACCGACGTGCTGGCGTCGGGATCGGCGAGCATCTCCAGGGCGGTGGTGGCGAGCGCGGTGCCGCTGCAGTAGCGCTCCCAGCAGCCGCGCTTTCCGCACTCGCACGGGCGGCCGTCCGGCACCACGCGGACGTGCCCGAACTCCGGCGCCACCCCGAACGCGCCGCGGAACAGCGCGCCGTCGAGCAGCAGGGCCCCGCCGATCCCGGTGCCGAGGGCCACGAAGACGACGGTCGAGGCGCCCGCGGCGGCGCCGTAGCGGCGTTCGGCCAGGGCCGCGGCGTTGGCGTCGTGCTCGACGACGACCGGCACGCCCAGCCGCTTGTGTATCCGGTCGGCCACCGGCGCGTCCCGCCAGGACAGGTGCGGCGCGAAGCGGACCAGGCCGCGGTCGGCGTCGATGAAACCGGCCAGCGCCAGGCCGACCGCGGACACGTCGTGCCGGTTCGCGAGCTCGGCCACGCAGGAGGCGATGGTCCCCTCGAGGGCCTCGTCGCTCTTCGGCGTGGCCGCGGACGCACTGTCGATGACCCCGCCCTCGGGGTCGACCACCCCGGCGCGCACACTCGTGCCGCCGACGTCCACTCCGACCGTCAGCACGTCAGGCCCGCACCACGCGGATGTGCTGGACCCGCCGGGACGTCCCGGGCCGGGCCCGGCGTCGCTCGTCACCGGCATCGCCGTGATCCCCGGGTCCGTCAGGGGTCGTGCCATGTCCGCTCTCTTCCTCGGATCCACGCCCCGCAGCACCGCCGGCCGTTCCCTCCGCCGCCGGGTCCGGCAGCTCCTCCAGCAACGTCCGCAGCACCGTCAACAGTCCCGCCGCGTGCTCGGCCAGCCGCACCGCCAGCTCGGGGCGCTCGCCGCGCAGCAGCGCGAGCAGGGCGCAGACCGGGCACGACGCGCAGCTCGACGGCGTGCCGCCCTCGCCCGTGCGTCCGGCGTCGACCAGCGGGCCGACCCGGTCGAGCGCGGCCGCGGCGAGGGCGCGCAGCTCACGGGTGAGGGCCTCCGAGTGGGCGCAGCTCAACCCCGTCCCCCGCTCATCGCCGCATCCAGAGCGCCGGGTCCGGCGCGAACACCACGACCAGGTCCGTCGCGTGGCCCTCGCCCACCAGCCGGGCGCCCGTGACCTCGCACCGGCGCAGCACGGCCGGCAGGCTCACCCGCCGCCGTGTGGCGCCCACGGTGACCACCAGCTCGTCGCCGACGCGGGTGAGGTCCAGCGGCCCGTCGGCCGCGCCGGGCAGGCGCAGGGCCAGCTCGAACTCCGAGTCGGCGGAGGTGCCGTCGCCCGCGGTGCGTACGAGCCGCAGGACCGGGCCGGCGGCCGGGCCGGGCGCCGCGGGGTCCGCCGCCCCGTACAGGCTGCCGGCGAGCGCGACGAGCGCCTCCACGCCCGTCGGCTCGGCCGCCGTGTAGGGCACGGTCGCGAGCGGCACGGCGTCGCCGCACTCCGCCTGGACCTCGGCCAGGACGGCCTGCTGCTCGGTGTGCCGCTCGCGCAGCCAGCGCGCGGTCGGCCCGCGCAGCGACGGCGGCGGCGCGGGCATGACCCGGTTGACCACCAGGCCGTCGACCTGCAGGTCGTGCAGGGCCAGGGCGGTCAGCGTGCGGCGGGTCTCCGCGGCCACCACGCGCTCGGGAGTCAGGACCAGGCGGATGGAGGTCTCCTCGCGGTCGGCGAGCATCGCGCGCAGCCCGGCGAGCTGCGCCGCCAGCCGGTCCAGGCCGTCGACGGTGCGGTCCCAGCCCGCGGACCGCTCGGTCCCGGCCCGTCCCGAGGCCAGCCCGGCGATCATCCCGCGGACCGCCCGGCGGTGCGCGGGGAAGAGCCGCTCCAGGTATCCGGAGAGCGCCTCGGGCAGGCCGAGCAGGCGCAGCGTCTCGGCGGTGGGGCCGCAGTCGACCACCACCACCTCCCACAGCCCGGAGGTCGCGAGCCGGTGCACCTCGGCCAGTGCGAGGAGGTCCTCGACGCCCGGCAGCACGGTCAGCTCGTCGGCCACCAGCTCGTCGATCCCGGCCCCGGCCAGCACCGTGCGCAGGTGTCCCTGCAGCTCGGCCCACGTGTCGTCGAGCAGCACCCGGGTGTCGACGTGCGCGGCGAACAGCCCGTTGCCGAGGTCGGCCGGCTCGTTCTCGGTGGTGTCGTCGAGCCGCTCGCCGAGCGCGTCGCCGAGCGAGTGCGCGGGGTCGGTCGAGACGACGAGGGTCTTGCGCCCGGAGCGCGCCAGGCGGGCGGCCGTGGCCGCGGCGAGCGTCGTCTTCCCGACGCCCCCCTTGCCGGTGAACAGCACGACCCGCACGCGCGGCAGCGTAGCCGCCACGGGGCGTGCGCTCAGGAGCGGCTCTCCACGCGGCGCTTCAGGCCCTTCAGCGCGGTGTCGATGATCACCTTCTCGGCCTTGCGCCGCAACATGCCGATCATCGGGATGTTGAGGTCCACGGCGAGGCTGTAGGTCACCGTGGTGGGCGCGCCGCCCGCGGACTCCAGGGTGTAGGAACCGTTCTGCGCCTTCTGCATCTGGCCCTTGACCAGGGTCCAGCTGACGGAGCGGCCGTCGGGCGCCCAGTCGTAGTCCAGCGTGTAGGTGTCCTTGATCGGGCCGGCGTCCATGGAGAACCGGACGCGGTCGGCGCGGTCGCCGCCCTTGTCGAGGATCTCGACCGTCTTCACCTGGTCCGCCCACTCGGGGTAGGCCTCGAAGTCCGCGATGACCGCCATGACCGTCTCGGGGTCGGCGTCGATGGTGATCGAGGACGTCGTCGCGTCGGCCATGACGCGAACGTTACCGGGCCGATCACCACCGCAGGACGTACGGCTCGCCCGTCTTCCGGAAGTGGCCGACGTTGACGCACTCGGTCGGGCCGAGCCGGGCCCGCTGCGCCAGCGGCTGGTGGACGTGCCCGAACAGCGCGGCCCGCGGCCGGTCCCGCTCGATCAGCTCCACCAGCCCCTGACCGGGCAGCTCACGGCGCTTCGTGACGACGTCGTAGTGCAGGGCCGGGACCGCGGGCGGGGCGTGCGTGCACAGCAGCTCGACGTCCGTGAGCTTGCCGACCGCCGCCACGTAGTCCTCGGACGGGACGAGGTGCGGGCGCCACGGGCCGCCCTTGCGCGGCGGGAAGCCGGGCGGCAGCGGAACCCCACCCACGAACCCGACGCGCAGCCCGCCGATCTCGACCACCTCGCCGTCGGGCACCCGGGTGCCGGGCCGCACGTGCGCGGGCCAGAGGTCGGGGACGTCGACGTTGCCCGGGATCGCCCACGTCGGGTCCGGGAGCACGGGGAACATGGCCTCGTACTGCTCGGCGATGGCCTCCTCGATCACGGCCGCCGGGTCCGGGATGCGCGACCAGGCCTGCCGCGCGAACTCCCGCAGGTCGCCGGGCCCGCCCGACCGGCGCACCTCGCCGAACCTCCGGCTCACCTCGGGCCCGAGGACGCGGCCCAGGATGCCGCCCTCGGGGTTCCGGTAGTCGACGAAGTCGATCAGGTCGCCGAGCACGAACACCGCGTCGGCGCCGTCGACCGCCCTGGCCAGGGCCTCGACGTTGCCGTGCACGTCGGAGACCACATGCACCCGCATGATCTGCAGACGCTACGTCAGGCCCGTTCCGTCAGGCCCGGCGCGTCAGGTCCGTCGGCGGGGGCTCCCCCGGCGCCCGGCCCGCCTCCAGCCGCGCCTTGAGCGCGAACGCGATCTGCTTGGCGGCGCGCTGCCGGCGTTGGGTCTCGGCGGTCGCACGGCGCCGCGGCCACCGCGCCGGCCGGCCGTCCGGGCCCGTGGGGTCGGCGCGCAGGAAGTAGTGGACGACGGTGCCGTCGAGCACGGCCTCCAGCCACACCTCCATGCTTCCGGTCAGCGCACCACCCACGGTCCAGCGCATGCCCTCGACGCCCCGGTCGGCGAGCACCTCGAGCCGCAGGTCCGGCCAGAGCGCCGGCCACGCCCGCGGGTCGGCGAACTCGGCCGCGACGCGCGCAGGGGGCACGGCCAGGAATGTCTCGTCCACCACGTCCACACTGGGCACCCGGCCACCTCCTCGCGGGCCCGATCCTCCCGCCTCGACCTGCGGGACCTGCGACGGGGGCCCGGGCCGGCCGGATCGGGGGCCGCGCGGGCCCGGCGGGCCGAACCGGACAAGCCGGACACCTGCTGCCCTGCCGATCCGCGCGGCGACGCGCTATCTTTCCTCACGAGTAACCTGCCAACGCCGGCCAGGAGGTCAGGATCGTGCGTGAGTACAGCGTCCCGGCGACCGTCACGGTCGGTCCGGAGGAGAACCTCCTCGACGCCGTCTACGCGAACGAGGCCGAGGTCCCGCGGGCCACGCTGCTGCGCGTCCAGGAGGGCGGCGGGTGGCGGGACGTCTCCGCCGCCGAGTTCGCCGCGCAGGTCACGGCCGTCGCGCGGGGGCTGATCGCCTCGGGTGTCGAGCCGGGCGACCGCGTCGCGCTGCTGTCCCGCACCCGCTACGAGTGGACCCTCGTCGACTTCGCGATCCTCGCCGTCGGCGGGGTCACGGTGCCGATCTACGAGACCTCCTCGGCCTCGCAGATCGAGTGGATCCTCTCGGACTCCGGCGCGGTCGGGATCGTCGTCGAGACGGCCGACCACGCGGCGCTGGTCGCCGAGGCCGGCGTCCCGTTGAGGTTCGTCAAGGAGATCGCGTCCGGTGCGGTCGACGAGCTCGTCGCCGCGGGCAGGGACCTCGCCGACGAGCAGGTCCACGAGCGCCGTCGGGGCGTCGCGGCGGACGACCTGGCCACGCTGATCTACACGTCGGGCACCACGGGCCGGCCCAAGGGCTGCGAGCTGACCCACCGCAACCTGCTCACCGAGATCGCGTCGACCCGCGCCGTGCTCTCCGAGCTGCTCACCGACACCGGTTCGGTGCTGCTGTTCCTGCCGCTGGCGCACGTCTTCGGCAAGGTCATCCAGTGCGGCGCCATCGCCTCGCGCACCGTCATCGGGCACACCCCGGACACCAAGAACCTGCTGGCGGACCTGCAGACCTTCCGTCCGACCTTCCTGCTCGCCGTGCCGCGCGTGTTCGAGAAGGTCTACAACGGCGCCCGGCAGAAGGCGCACGACGAGGGCAAGGGCCGGATCTTCGACGCCGCCGCGGACACCGCGATCGCCTGGTCGCAGGCGCAGGACACCGGCCGCCCCGGCCTGGGGCTCACGGTGAAGCACGCCCTGTTCGACAAGCTCGTCTACGGCAAGCTGCGCGCCGCGACCGGCGGCCGCGTCGTCGCCGCGGTGTCCGGCAGCGCCCCGCTCGGCGAGCGCCTCGGGCACTTCTTCCGCGGCATCGGGCTGCCGATCCTCGAGGGCTACGGCCTCACCGAGACCAGCGCCGGCATCACCGTCAACGCGCTGTCGGCGCAGCGGGTCGGCACCGTCGGTCGGCCGGTGCCGGGCCACGGCGTCCGGATCGCCGACGACGGCGAGATCCTGCTCCGCGGCGACATCGTCTTCCGTGGGTACTGGCAGAACGAGAAGGCCACGGCCGAGGCTCTCGAGGACGGCTGGCTCCACAGCGGCGACATCGGCGAGCTCGACGACGCCGGCTACCTCACGATCACCGGCCGCAAGAAGGAGATCCTGGTGACCGCGGGCGGCAAGAACGTCGCCCCCGCGGTGCTGGAGGACCGGCTGCGGGCACACCCGCTGGTCGGCCAGTGCATGGTCGTCGGCGACGGCAGGCCCTTCATCGGCGCGCTCGTGACCATCGACCCGGAGGCCCTGCCCGGCTGGCGCGAGCGTCACGGCAAGGTCACCACCGGCGACGCGGCGTCGGCCGCCGACCTGGTCGACGACCCGGAGCTGCGGGGCGAGATCGCCGCCGCGGTCGAGGAGGCCAACCAGGCGGTGTCGCGGGCCGAGCGGATCCGCAAGTTCCGCATCCTGCCCGTCGACTTCACCGAGGCGGGCGGGGAGCTCACGCCCACGCTCAAGGTCAAGCGCGCGGTCGTGGCGCAGCAGTACGCCGCCGAGATCGCCGCGATCTACGCGCCCGCCGAGACCCCGCAGCCGGCCTAGACGCGAGTCCTAGCCGGCGAGGAAGGCCCGCAGCCGGGCGACCTGGGTGGGGAGGGTCCACTCCTCCTGCATCCAGGCCCGGCCGGCGGCGCCCATCTTCCGCGCGCGGTCGGGGTCGGCGAGCAGGTCGGCGAGGGCGTCGACCAGGGCCGCCCGGTCCCGGCCGTCGACGACGTGCCCGGTCTCGCCCTCGCGCACCGTCTCCGGCGCCCCGCCGCTGTCCCCCGCCACCACCGGCACCCCGCACGCCGAGGCCTCGAGCAGCACGATGCCGAGGCCCTCGACGTCGAGCCCGCCGCCGCGGGTCCGGCAGGGCAGCGCGAACGCGTCGCCGACCGCCTGGTGTGCGGCGAGCTCCTCCGCCGGCACCGCCCCGGTGAAGACCACGTGCTCGCCCACCCCGTGCCGCTGCGCCAGCCGGGGCAGCCGGTCCCGGTCCGGCCCGTCGCCGACGATCAGCAGCCGGGTGCCCGGGACCCGCTCGCGCACCGGGGCCAGGGCCTCGATCAGCGCGTCCTGACCCTTGCGCGCCACCAGCCGCGACAGGCACGTCACCACCGGGGCCTCCCCCAGCCCGTACCGCGCCCGCAGCACCTCCCGTGCGGCCGGGTCCGGCCGGAAGACCTCGGTGTCGACCGCCGGCGGCAGGTGTTCGAGCGCCGCGCGCGGACCGAAGGCCGACGCGAACCGCCCGCGGGTGTAGCGCGACACCACGGTGACGACGTCGGCGTCGTCGCCGATGCGGCGCAGGGCCTGCCGGGCGCCGGGGAGCATCGACCAGCCGACCTCGTGCCCGTGCGTGCTGGCCACGACCCGCTGCACGCCCGCGGACCGGCGCAGGCCCGGCCCCAGCAGGGCCAGCGGTGCCGCCGCCCCGAACCACACGGTGGTGGCGCCGTGCTCGCGGGCGTACCCGGCCGCCCGCCGGGCGACGTCGGGCACCGGCAGCATCAACGACGTCGGGTGCCGGTGGACGGAGTAGCCGAGAGCCGCGTCGAACCCGGCCGCGCCCTCCCACGCGGGGGCGTACACGGCCAGCTCGCCCGGCGGCAGCCGGTCGGCGAGGGCCCGCAGGTAGTTCTGGATGCCACCCCGCCGAGGCGGGAAGTCGTTCGTGACGAGGAGCGTGCGGGCCACGCGGCGAACCTAGCGGGCCCGGGATGCCGCGCTGCGCCCCACCGCCGGGCGCAGCGGGCACCCCGGGCCCGCCCGGCCCGTGGAGGTCCGCGGCGGCCGGATCGCGGGAGGCGACCCGGCCGCCGGCGGCACGGGGAGCGGACGAGGTCAGAGGCGCCGCGCGCCGGTGAACGCGCTGCGGGACACGGTCTGGTACTTGACGACGTCCCCGCTCTGCGGCGCGTTGATCATCTTGCCGCCGCCGGCGTAGATGCCGACGTGGCTCACCGGGGAGTAGTAGAAGACGAGGTCGCCGGGCCGCATGTCGCTCCAGGAGACCGGCGTGCCGACCCGGGACTGCGCGCTGCTCGAGCGCGGCAGCGTGATCCCGGCCTGCTTGAACGCCCACGAGGTCAGCCCCGAGCAGTCGAACGAGCCCGGCCCGCTGGCGCCCCACACGTACGGCCGGCCGAGCTTGGTCGCGGCCGCTCGCAGCGCGTCGGCGCCCACACCCGTGCCCAGCAGGATGTCCGGCGCGTCCTCGGCGGGCCCGTTGAGGTCCGCGATCTCGGCCGGGCTCAGCTGGCGGAGCAGGGCCTCGGCCTCGCCGATCCGCTTCTCGGCGTCGGCCTTGCGGGTCCCGATCTCGTCCGCGGCCCGGCGGGCGTCGTCCGCGGCGGTCTGGGCGCGCAGGGTCGCGTCGTCCGCCTCGGCCTGGGTGTGCGCGGCGCGGTCGACCTTGTCCTTCAGGTCGTCGAGCGCGACGAGCCGGTCCGCCGAGAGCGTCTCGAGCGCCGACATCTGGTCGAGGTAGGCCTGCGGGGAGGAGCTGGCGAGCAGGGCGTTGAACTGGTCCAGCCGGCCGTTCTCGTAGAACGAGAGCGTGACGCCGTCGAGCGTCTCGCGGTAGGTCTCCTCGTCCCCGCGGGCGTGGTCCGCGGCGGCCCGCAGCGGGTCCACCGCCTCGTGGAGCCGATCGGCCTCGGTCTGCTTGGCCGTGAGGTCGTCCGTGGCCGCGTGCCACTGCTCGGTGAGGGCCTCGGCCTCGTGCCGAACGTCGTTGAGCCGCTGCCGCGCCTCCTCCGGCGTCCGGGGCGGCTCGGGGACGGCCGGGACCTGTACCTCGGGCGCGAGGGGCGCCGCCGGCACGGCCGGCGCAGCCGGGTCCGCGGGGGTGTCGGGCACCGCCGGGGCCGCCGGAACGGCGGGAGCGGGTGTGGGCACGCCGGGGATGCCCGGCAGGATCGGGTTCGCGGCCGCGGTACCGGCCGGGAACGCGACGACCGCCGCGGCGACCAGGGCGACCGACACGGAGGCCCGTGCACCGGTCCGCGTGCCGGCCCGGGCCGCTGCGGCCCGCCGGGTCCTCCGCTCTCGGGACGACAGCACGCGGACGTGACCTCCTCCTCGCACCCGCCGTGCCCGGGTCGGGGGTCCCGGGCGGTGGGGCGCCGGGGGGCGCCGCGGCGGTGACCTCGCGGGCCGCCCTGGGGACGACGGCCGATCACGCGAGATCGCGGGAAGATTACGAGCGTGTGATTCACCCGTCCAGACCCGGCCGGTGAGCCGTGCTGTAAGCGGTCGTCCGCCCGCTCGTCGCCGATCGTGACCACCCGTCGCGATCGGTGCCGCGATTCGCTACACAGCGTTGCGTCGATCGGGCGCCGCGCCCCCGATGTCGGTGACGGTACGGGTACGCGTCGGAACCAAGCGCAACCGCGGCAGCAGCCCCTGGTCCGCCAGGACGGCCAACGCCTGCCGCTCGGCTGCGTCGAGCTGTACCCGTGGCGCGCCGGACGGCAGGTCCTCGCCGCCGACGGGGAGCGCCCCGTCCGCGTCCGCCGGGCCCGGCGACCCCGCGGTGGACGCCGCCGACGGCACCTCCGCCGGCATCCCGGGCATGCCCAGCAGGACCCCGATCGCGCAGTCCCCACAGGACCGCCCGCGGACCTCGCAGTTGTCGCAGTCGACGATCATCGTGTCGCTCCTCGCCTCCGGTGATCTCGTCGGGCGCACCGTACGGAGCGGCACCGACAGTTTCCGGAGAACAGGCCGCCGACCTGCGACGACGGACCTGCGGGAGATCGAGACGAGATCAGGAGCGAAGGCGGCCGAGGAGCACCGAGGAGGGCACCGCGTGCGCTCCGCGGCGGCGCACCGACGCGGCGACCGCACGGTCCGAGGAGGCGACCAGCAGCGGCCGGCCCTGCGGCTCGGCCGCGACGAGGTCGCGGATGACGTCGTCGGCGATCACGCCCGGGTCGCTGAACAGCACCCGCACCCCCCGCGCGCCGCGGGTCTGCGCGGCGCTGACCGCGGCGCCGTCGAACACCACGGTGACCTCGACACCGGTCCGCGCGGCGAGCGCGCCGAGCTGCCCCACGAGCCGGGTGCGCTGGTCGGCCAGCGGCAGCTCCGGGTAACCGGTCTTGCTGACGTTGTAGCCGTCGACGATGAGGTGCGCGGCGGGCAGGGCCAGCAGCGCGTCGAGCGTCGCGAGGTTGACGACCGGGGTGCCGCGGGTGCCGTCGGGGCCGGCGACGAGGTCCGCCGGGCGCGGGCCGCCCCCGCCCAGGGAGAGCTCGCGGCGCAGGCCCTGCACGGCGCCCCCGAGGGTCTCGAGCAGCAGCCCGAGCCGCACCTCGTCGCCCTGCCGGGCCTCCTTGGCCGCCTGCCGCGCGGCCGCGACCTCGGCCTGGGCCCGCTGGGCCCGCGCGCGCTCCTCCTCGGCCCGCTCCCGCTCGCGGTCCCGTTCCCGGACGACCTCGGCCAACCGGTCGTCGACGCCCGCCCGCAGCCGGGCTACCTCCGCCTCCAGCTCGGTCCGCGCGTCGAGCGCGGCGCGCAGCTTGCCGCCCTGCTCGGACACCTTGCGGCGCAGGTGCGCCACCTCGTGCTCGCGCTCCGCGGCGGCCTCGCGGGCCTGGTCGCGGGCCTCGGTCAGCTCGGCGCGCAGCCGCTCGACCTCGACGGTCAGCTTGTCCGCCCGGGACAGGGCCTCGTCGCGCTCGGCGCGGGCCTCGGCGGCGTCGCCCCGGCGGGCGACGGAGGCGACCGCGCCCCGGGCGCCGGGCGCACCGGTGAGCACGGCGGCGGCCGCGGCGGTGAGGGGTTCGTCCGGGCCCGCGGCGAGCTCGCCCGGCCGGTGCTCCTCCCACCACGCGACGACGGCGGTGCGGAAGGTCGCGTTGTCCCGCAGCTCGCGGACCAGCTTCGTGCCGCCGAGGCGGGCGCGCTTGGCCGGGGTGAAGCGGGCGAACTGACGGAGCGCGGAGGGCACCTCGGCCGGCGGGAGGCCGGCGAGCGCGGTGCCCGCGACCTCGGCGAGGCGGTGCCGCACGGGGTCCGGGAGGAGGTTCCAGTCCAGGTCCGCGGCGCGTCCGGCGGACGCCGCGGCACCCTGCGGGTGCTCGGGCGCGGCGTCCTCCGGGTACATCGGTCAAGGTTATCCCCGATCCCGACGGGCGGCCACGGATTCGGCCGCGACCCACCCGTTCCGCGACACGCCTCGAACGGGTGTGCGAGGAAATGTCGGGGCTTCGAACTACCGTTCGCCCCGTGACCGCTCCCCAGCTCTCGTTCGACGAGCTCGGCACCCCGTTGCGCGAGGTGACGTTCGTGGTGCTCGACCTCGAGACCACCGGCGGGAGCCACGAGCGGGACGGGATCACCGAGGTCGGCGCCGTGAAGGTGCGGGGCGGCGAGGAGCTGGGCGAGCTCGGCACGCTCGTCGACCCCGGCACCGGCATCCCGCCGAACGTCGTGGCGCTCACCGGCATCACCACCGCCATGGTCCGCACCGCGCCGCGGCTGCCCGCCGTGCTGCCGTCCGTGCTGGAGTTCCTCACGGGGTCGGTCCTGGTGGCGCACAACGCCCCGTTCGACTCCGGCTTCCTCCGCTCGGCCTGCGAGCGACACGGGCAGGTGTGGCCGCGGCCGCCCGTCCTGTGTACCGCGCGGCTCGCCCGGGCCGTCCTCAGCCGGGACGAGTGCCCGAGCGTGCGGCTCGGCGCGCTGGCACGGCACTTCGGCACCCGCACGCAGCCGAACCACCGGGCGCTGTCCGATGCGCGGGCCACCGTCGAGGTGCTGCACCACCTGCTCGAACGGGTCGGGAACCTGGGCGTGCAGAGCCTCGAGGAGCTGCTCGCGCTCACCCGGGAGGCGTCGGCGCACCGGCCCACCCAGCGGCAGCGGCAGCAGCGCCACCTCGCCGAGCAGGTGCCCTCGGCGCCGGGCGTGTACCTGTTCCGCGGGCCGCGCGAGGAGGTGCTCTACGTCGGGACCAGCGGCGACCTGCGGCGCCGGGTGCGCAGCTACTTCACCGCGGGCGAGCGGCGCCGGCGGATCCGGGACATGGTGGCGCTGGCCGAGCGGGTGGACTCGGTCGTCTGCGCCCACGCGCTCGAGGCGGGCGTGCGGGAGCTGCGGCTGCTCGCGGCGCACAAGCCGAAGTACAACCGCCGCTCGCGCAACCCCGGCCGCACCTGGTGGGTGGCGCCGACGGCCGAGACCTTTCCCCGGCTGTCGGTGATCACCAGCGCTCGGGAGGGCGCGCTGGGCCCCTTCACCTCGCACCGCTCCGCCGCGACCGCGCTGGACACCCTGCTCGACGCCGTGCCGCTGCGGCGGTGCACGCAGCGGATCCCGGCCCGGGCCCCGTCCGCGTCGCCCTGCATGCTCCACGAGCTGGGGAAGTGCGGAGCCCCGTGCGCCGGCCTGCAGACGCCGGAGGAGTACGCCCCCGCCGTCGAGTCGCTGCGGTCGCTGATACACGGGGCGAGCGACGACCCGCTGCACCGCCTCGCCCGCGGGGTCGACGAGCTGGCGGGCAAGGAGCGGTTCGAGGAGGCGGCGGGCGACCGGGACCGGCTGGCGTCGCTGATCTCGGCGCTCGAACGGCGCCAGACGCTGGCCGAGCTGGCCGCCCAGCCCGAGCTCGTCGGCGCGCGCCCGGACGGGCGCGGCGGCTGGGAGCTCGCCGTGGTGCGGTACGGGCAGCTGGCGGCGGCGGACGTGGCCCGACGCGGGGTGCGGCCGATGCCCGTCGTCGAGGCGCTGCGGGCCGGCGCCCAGACGATCCTGCCCGGCGAGGGGCCGCTGCACGGCGCCCCGCCCGAGGAGGTGCGCCTGATCTACCGCTGGCTCACCACCGGCGGCACCCGGCTCGTGTACTGCGAGCCGTGGTCCGAGCCGGCGCGCGGCGCCGCCCGGTGGAGCCGGTGGGCGCTCAAGGCCCGGGAGGGCACGGAGGCCGGCCGCAGCGCCGTCGAGGTGCTGGCGGGGAGGGGGTGAGCCGGTGGCTCAGGTCGAGCCGACCGAGAAGGCGGCCTCGGTGTCGGCGCGGGAGTAGGAGCGGAAGGCGATGTGGGTGTCGGTGTGCTGCACGCCGTCGACCTTGGAGATCCTCCCCGCGATGAGGTCGGCGAGCTGCTCGTGCTCGCGGACCTTCACGATCGCGATCAGGTCGACGTCGCCGGCGCACGAGTAGACCTCGGCGACGCCCTCGATGTCCGCGATCGCCTGTGCGGTCTCGGGGATCCGGTCGGCGAGGGTGTGGACCAGGACGATCGCGGTGATCACGGGCTCTCCTTCTCACGAGGCCTCGGGGCGGTTCGCTGCGGAGGCTAGTGCAGCGGGGTCCACCCTGCCGCGATCCACACCGGGCCGTGATCGGCGGGTGGCGTTTGTACCACCGCCGGACGTGCGTGCACCCGGTGGGCGGCCCGTGCGGGGCGCCCACCGGGTGTGGGTTCGTGCTCAGCCGGAGGTGCGGGCGTCGAAGGACGAGGCCCGGGTCGACGACGCGGCCGGTGCCGCCTCGGTCAGCGCGCCCTCGCTGGAGGGCTCGTCCCCGGACGAGTCCCCATCGGACGATCGCCCGTCGGACGAGTCCCCACTGGACGACCGGTCACCGGACGGCTGGTCACTGGAGGAGTCGCCCGTGGACGGGTCCCCACCGGACCGATCGTCACCGCCCGTGGCGGGTCCACCGGCCGCCGGGCCCGTGCCCGGCTCGCCGGCCGCGGGCTGACCCGCGCCGTCGAGCGAGTAAATACGCACCCAGTCGATCTCGTAGCTGGCCTCGCGCATCCCGCCGCCGTGGAAGTTGTCGAACTGGATGGTCAGGTGCCCGGAGGGCATGTCCTGGATGTTCTTGCGGCCACCGGGACCCGCGCCGTCCTCGAGCGTGTACCACTCCTTGCCGTCGATGTAGCCCCGCACGTGGTCCGGGGTCCACTCGAAGGCGATGTTGTGCCACTCCGACAGCGGCGCCCCGCAGTCCTCCTCCTCCAGGAACTCCTGCTGCACCGGCATGTTCGGGTGCGGGTAGTGGATGAAGGCGTTGGCGCACTCCTCGCCGGGCGCCTGGTTCTCGAGGAAGTCGTACTCGCCGTCCTGCGGCCAGCTGTCCGACTCCGGCCACACGATCAGCAGCGGGTGGTACTCCTTGCCCGAGTCCCCCGTGTTGAAGGAGCGGACGCGCGCCTCCCAGCGGCCGTACTGCTGGTCGAGCTTCGAGGCGAGCCAGCCGGTGTCGCCGTTCTCGCTGCCCTTCTGGATCAGCTTCTCGCCGTCGACGGTGCTGTTGGCGCCGCAGCGCTTGCCGTTGCCGTTGTGGCCGGCCCAGCACCCGTTGATCGTGTCCCACTTGGCGGAGTCGGGGGCGCCGGTGTAGTCGAACTCGTCGGACTCCGGCAGCGGTGTGCCCCAGCCGTACTTCTCGGCGGCGGTGGTGGGCTCGGCCGGGACCGGCGGCACCACGACGGGCGGCACCGTGACGGGCGGCGCCACCACCGGCGGCGTGGCGACCGGCGGCACGCCGGGCGGCTGCTGCACCGCGACACCACCGGGCCCGGCGGCCGTGCCGCCTGTCGGCGGGGCGGCGGGATCCGCGACCGGCGACGGAACGGGCACAGCAGCGGAGGCTCCCGGGGCGGCAGCACCGGCGGCCGGAGCCGTTCCGGCGGCCGGAGCCGCAACAGGTGCGGATCCCGAGGCCGGGTTCGCGACCGGCGCTGTTCCCGAGGCGGGGTCCGTGGCGGCGGCGACGGGGGCCGCTCCCGAGGCCGGATCGGTCACCTCGCCACCCACTGGCGAGACGGGCGCTGTCCCGAACGTCGGCGCGGCAGCTCCAGGGTTCGCAGCCGGTGCAGCGGGCGCCGCAGCCGGGGCCGGTGGGATGCCCGCGGCGGGCGAGGTGCCCGCGACAGGAGCGGTGGCCGCGACAGGTGCGGTGGCCGGAGCAGGTGCGGTGGCCGGAGCAGGTGCGGTGGCCAGGGCTGCGCTCGCCGGGTCGCTCGCCGGAGCCGCGATCGCCGGAGCGGGCTGAGCCGGCGCAGCCACGGGGGCGACGCCCGCTGTGTCCGCAGCCGGCACACCTGCCTGCACGTTGCTCGGAGCCTGCGCCGCGACGTCGGTGGTTCCGGACGACAGCAGTCCCGTCTCGGCGGGAGCCGGAGCGGTCGGCCCGGTGGCCGCGGTCTCCCCGGCGGTGTCGTGAGCGATCGCGACGCCGGGCCCGATCAGGCCCAGGGCACCGACCGTCGCGATCAGAGCGAGGTGTCTGCGGGTTCGGAGCTTCATCGGATCGCCTTTCGCCTGCACCCCCGTCGCCCGGGCGGGCAACCCGGTCCGGCGGACTCGTGACTCTGCGCGATGCGCCCGTCACTACCCGCCGCACCGCGTGGTGTCGTTGAGGTAGGTGGTGCTGGCGTGAATCATGGTGCCGATGTCCGCTTTCGGTCACCGCAGAGCAGGCAAAGCCCCTCGAAGGCGTGACACCGCCCCCGGTCGGGCGTCACCCGGTGCAGCGAGCACCCGCGAGAGCCGTCGGAGCGCGAATCACCCGTCTGAGCAGCGTGTCTGACGCAGAGTCGCGGACACGGTCACCACCCGTGAGCTCGCGCGCCAGCGACACCAAGCATCGGCGATCACTGCCCTGAGCCAGCACTCCCGACGGCCTCGGCGCACACCATGATCACCGCGAAAGTGACAGGACGGCCGGCGGAACAGCCCTCACGTATCACTGAGAACGATCACGAAGTCGGTCCCCGCACGACTCGGAGAGACCGACAGCGCGCGCCAGGGCACAGAACCGCCGAGACGGGACGAATGGACCGCCTCTGCCCGATCCCCAGCTCCCGCCAAGATCACTGCGAGAGCGACAGGATGGTCGACGGAGCAACGCTCCCGTCCCACCCGGAACGATCACGAAGCCGGTGAGCCCGACTCGCGGGAGCCACAGCGCGACTCGCGAAGCGACAGCGACCGCCCGCCCCGCCAGCTCCCGCCAGCTCCCGCCATGATCACTGCGACAGTGACAGGACGGTTGGCCGAGCAGCACTCGCGTATCACTCGGAATGATCACCTGGTCCAGGATCGTGCGACTCGCCGCAGGCCACAGCGCAACTCGCGAGGCAACCGCGACCGCCCGCCCCGCCAGCTCCCGCCATGATCACCGCGACAGTGACAGGACGGTCGGCGAGGCAGCACTCCCGTCCCACCCGGAACGATCACGAAGCCGGTGAGCCCGACTCGCGGCGGCCACAGCGCAACTCGCGAAGCGACAGCGACCGCCCGCCCCGCCAGCTCCCGCCATGATCACCGCGACAGTGACAGGACGGTCGGCGAGGCAGCACTCCCGTCCCACTCGGAATGATCATGTGGTCCAGGATCGTGCGACTCGCCGCAGGCCACAGCGCAACTCGCGAGGCAACCGCGACCGCCCGAGCCGCCGACCCCACGATGATCACTGCGACAGTGACGGGACTGTGGGAAGGACAGCACTCACGTATCGATCAAAACGATCATGGTGTCGAGAGGCAGAGCGCAACGCGGAGGTGGGTCGGTGCACCCGACCCACCCCACCTACCCCTTGAGCCGCGTGGAGACCTCGGCCCAGGCGCCGAGCAGTCGCTCGGCCGCGCCGGAGTCGATCGCCCCGGCGGCGCGCTCGAGACCTGCCGCAAGGGCGGCGTCGAGGTCGGTCACGGGGCCGTCGTAGGCCGCGAGGGCGCCCGCGGCGTTGAGCAGGACCGCCTCGCGGACCGGCCCCTGCTTGCCGGCGACGAGGTCGCGGGCGACCTCGGCGTTGGCGCGGGCGTCGCCGCCTCGCAGGTCCTCCCGGGTGGCGGGGCCGATGCCGAGGCGGGCCGGGTCGACGGTCGCCCGCCGCACCTCTCCCCCGCCGGCGATCCAGACGGCACTGGCGGTGGTCGTGGTGAGCTCGTCGAGGCCGTCGTCGCCCCGCACCACGAGGGCCGAGGCCCCGCGCCCGGCGAGCACCTCGGCGATCACCGGGGCGAGCCGCGGGTCCGCACACCCGACGAGCCCGGCCGACGGCTGGGCCGGGTTGGTGAGCGGGCCGAGGATGTTCATGGCCGTGGGGACGCCGAGCTCGCGGCGCACCGGGCCGGCGTGCCGCATCGCCGGGTGGAAGACCGGGGCGAAGCAGAAGGCGATGCCCGCCTCCGCCACACAGCTCGCGACCGCGGACGGCGGCAGGTCGATGACCACGCCGAGCGCCTCGAGCACGTCGGCCGCCCCCGACGACGAGGACGCCGCCCGGTTCCCGTGCTTCACCACCGGCACCCCGGCGGCCGCGACCACGATCGCGGCCATGGTGGAGATGTTGACGGTGTTGGCCTGGTCCCCGCCCGTCCCGACGATGTCGACGGCGCGACCCGCGACCGTGACCCGGTTGGCGTGGTCGAGCATCGCCGCGGCGAGCCCGGTGATCTCGGTGGCGGTCTCGCCCTTCGACCGCAGCGCGACGAGGAACCCGGCGAGCTGGGCCGGCGTGGCGTCGGCCGACAGCACGCGGTCCATCACCCACGCCGTGTCCTCGGCGGCGAGGTCCTGACCGGAGATGAGCCGGCCGAGCACGGCCGGCCAGGTCTGGTCGGCCATCAGCGGCGGACGGGAGCGCTGTCCCCGGCCCCGTTCCCGCCCTCGAGGCCGCGCAGCACCTCGGCCACCGTCTCGGCGGCGGTCAGCGGGTCGAGCGGGTGCACGAGCACGGCCTCGGCGCGGGACCAGGTGGCGAGCCACCGGTCGTCGGCGCGGCGCACGGACACCACGATCGGGGGGCAGTCGGCGATCTCGTCCTTCAGCTGCCGGGCGAGTCCCAGGCCGCCGGTCGGCTGCGCCTCGCCGTCGAGGATCGCGAGGTCGACCTCGCCGGCGTCGCACGCCGCGAGGACCTCGGCGACCCCAGCGGCCTCGACGTAGCGGATCCGGCCGAGATCGGGCGCGGGCCGCCGCCCGACGGCCGTCACGACGGCCTCCCTGACCTCGGGACGATGGCTGTAGACCAGCACGTTCCAGGTCCGCCGCCCGGACGACGCGGACGGGCTCGTGCTCGCGGGGAGGCTTCCGGCGCTGCTCACCCGCCGCATACTAGTCAGCACCCTCACACCCGTGGGCGCGCCCGCGCGGGAACCCGGAGGGGCTGGTGAGGCGTTGTCGCGGTGCCGTTCGACCGGTTCTCCCTGACGAAGTGGGTATCCCGACAGGCTGTAGAAGTTCGCGTGGGGTCATAATGCCCGCGTGACGACAGCGGCTCCCAACATCAGCGCGCGGATCCACTCGCTGAACCGACCGAACCTGGTCAGCATCGGCACCATCGTCTGGCTGTCCAGCGAGCTGATGTTCTTCGCCGGTCTGTTCGCGATCTACTTCACCGCGCGCGCCCAGAACGTCGGCGAGTGGCCCCCGCCGCCGACCCACCTCGACGTCCCCTACGCCTTGGTCGTGACGATCGTCCTCGTGGCGTCGTCGTTCACGTGCCAGTTCGGGGTGTTCGCCGCCGAGCGCGGCGACGTCTTCGGCCTCCGGCGCTGGTACACGCTCACGCTGCTCATGGGCACGTTCTTCGTGCTCGGGCAGATCAACGAGTACCACACGCTGGTCACCGAGCACGAGACGACGATCTCGTCCAGCGCCTACGGCACGGTCTTCTACATGGCCACGGGCTTCCACGGTCTCCACGTGACCGGCGGCCTGATCGCGTTCATCTACCTGTTGATCCGCACCAGGCTGAGCAAGTTCACCCCGGCGCAGGCCACCGCGGCGATCGTCGTGTCCTACTACTGGCACTTCGTCGACGTCGTCTGGATCGGCCTCTTCGCCGTCATCTACTTCATCCGGTAGCGGACCCCGCTCCCCGGAAGCACCGAACGCCGACCGTGAGGGTTAGACGCCGACGATGACCACCGAGACCACCACACCACCCGCGCCCCGGAAGCGGCGGCCGCACGGCAAGATGCGGCGCAAGTTCGCCGGCCTCCTCGCGATCGGCGTCGCCCTGCTCGCGGTCGGCGGCGGGTACACGCTGTTCGCCCCCAACGCCGAGCAGAACCAGGCGATCGCCCAGCCCGACGCCGCCCTGGTGGCCAAGGGCCAGGAGCTGTACAACGCCGCCTGCATCACCTGCCACGGCTCCAACCTGCAGGGTGTCGCGGAGCGCGGCCCCAGCCTGATCGGTGTGGGCGACGCCGCCGTCTACTTCCAGGCCTCCTCCGGCCGCATGCCGCTGGCCCGCCAGGAGGCCCAGGCGGGCCGCAAGCCCCCGCTGCCGCAGTTCGACCCGGACACCGAGGAGGGCCGGGCGAACCTCGACGCCCTCGGCGCCTACGTCCAGGCCAACGGCGGCGGCCCGGAGACCCCCGCGCAGACCGGTGCCGCCCTCCGCGGCGACGACCCGGCCCGCGGCGGCCAGCTGTTCCGCCTGAACTGCGCCTCGTGCCACAACTTCACCGGTGTCGGCGGCGCCCTGTCGTCGGGCAAGTACGCCCCGACGCTGTCCACGCCCTCCGAGGAGCAGATCTACACCGCGATGCTCACGGGCCCGCAGAACATGCCGAAGTTCGGCGACCGGCAGCTCACGCCGGAGGAGAAGCGGGACATCATCGCGTACGTCAAGTCCGTCACGAACGGCAACAACCAGGTCGGCGGTTACGACCTCGGGGGCCTCGGCCCGACGACCGAGGGCGTGGTCATCTTCGTCGTCGGCCTGACCGCCGTCGTCGGTTTCGCAATGTGGTTGGGAGCGAAGAATTGAGCGCCACCGACGCAGGGTCGTCGACCCATCCCACCCGCCCCTCCCCGGAGGAGCTCGAGGGGATGAGCCAGGAGGAGCTGGCGCGGCTGGCCGGGACCCTCGACGACGTCGAGGTCGTGCACAACGCACCGAAGTGGCCGGTCAAGGGCACGCGCGCCGAGAAGCGCGCCGAGCGCACCGTCGCCACCTGGTTCCTCCTGTCGGCGCTGTCGGCCCTCGGCTTCATCGTCGCGTTCATCGCCTGGCCGCACGAGTACGTCGCGCCGGGAGCGCCCGGCTACGGCTGGTACGCCTCGTACACCCCGGCGATCGGCTTCCTGTTCGGCTTCACCGTGCTCGCCCTGGGCATCGGCGTGATCGCCTACGTGCGGAAGTTCTTCCCCGAGGAGGTCTCGGTCCAGCAGCGGCACGACGGCCGCTCGGACGAGGTCGACCGCCGGACGATCATCGCCCAGCTCGTGTCGGCCGGGAAGTCCACGGACATCGGCCGGCGCAAGCTGATCACCCGCTCCGCGGGCGCCGCGGCCGGCATCTTCGGCCTCGGCCTCGGTATCGCGGCCCTCGGCCCGCTCATCCGCAACCCGTGGAAGGGCGGTGACCAGGCGGCCCTGTGGGTCACCCCCTGGGCCTCGAAGGGTGGCGAGACCGTCTACCTGCGCCGCGACACCGGCATCCTCGGCGAGATCTCGCGGGTCCGGCCCGAGGACATGGAGCCGGGCTCCATGGAGACGGTGTTCCCCTACCGGGAGTCGGAGCGCGGCAACGAGGAGGAGCTGCTGCACGCGCAGCGCGCCTCGGACACGCCGGTCATGCTCATCCGGCTCCGCCCCGGCACCGAGACGATCAAGCGCCAGGGCCAGGAGAACTTCCACTTCGGCGACTACTACGCCTTCTCGAAGGTGTGCACCCACCTGGGCTGCCCGACGTCGCTGTACCAGGCGCAGGACAACCGCATCCTGTGCCCGTGCCACCAGTCGCAGTTCCTCGCGACCGAGTACGCGCGCCCGGTCTTCGGTCCCGCGACGCGCGCATTGCCCCAGCTGCCCATTACCGTGGACAGTGAGGGTTACTTCGTGGCACGGAGCGACTTCATCGAGCCCGTCGGACCGGCATTCTGGGAGCGGAGGCCATGAGCGCCATCACCACACCCGTCACCAAGTCCGGTGGCCCGAAGAGCAAGGCCGTCGCCGCGCTCGACGAGCTCGACGAGCGGCTGCACCCGGCTGCCGGGCTGCGGAAGCAGTTCAACAAGGTCTTTCCCACGCACTGGTCGTTCATGCTGGGCGAGGTGGCGCTCTACAGCTTCATCGTCCTGCTGCTGTCGGGCATCTACCTCGGGCTCTTCTTCGACCCGTCGATGACCGAGGTCGTCTACAACGGGCCGTTCGACAACATGCGCGGCATCCACATGTCGCGCGCCTACGAGAGCGCGCTCGAGATCTCCCTGGAGGTCCGCGGCGGACTGTTCGTCCGGCAGGTCCACCACTGGGCCGCGCTGCTGTTCGTGGCCTCGATGGTCGCGCACATGTTCCGCGTGTTCTTCACCGGCGCGTTCCGCAAGCCGCGTGAGACGAACTGGATCATCGGCCTGGTCCTGATCCTGCTGGGCATGCTCGAGGGCTTCACCGGCTACTCGCTCCCGGACGACCTGCTCTCCGGCATCGGCCTGCGTATCGCCTCGGGCTTCATCATGTCGATCCCGCTGATCGGCACCTGGGCGCACTGGCTGCTCTTCGGCGGCGAGTTCCCGGGCATGGAGATCATCCCGCGGCTCTACATCGTCCACGTCCTGATCTTCCCGGGCATCCTGCTCGCGCTGATCGGCGTGCACCTGGCGCTGGTCTGGTACCAGAAGCACACCCAGTTCCCCGGCCCCGGCCGCAAGGAGACCAACGTCGTCGGCGTCCGGATCCTCCCGGCGTTCGCGGCCAAGGGCGGCGCGTTCTTCGCGATCGTCGTCGGTGTCATCGGGATCATGGCCGGCATCTTCCAGATCAACCCGATCTGGAACCTCGGCCCCTACGACCCCTCGCACGTCTCCGCCGGGTCGCAGCCCGACTGGTACATGCTCTTCTCCGAGGGCATGGCGCGCATCTTCCCGCCGTGGGAGATCTACCTGTTCGGCCGCTACACCATCCCGGCGGCCTTCTGGGCCACGGTGGCGTTCCTCCCGGTGCTGTTCGTGGTGGCGGGCATCTACCCGGCGCTCGAGCGCAAGATGACCGGCGACCACGCGCTGCACAACCTGCTGCAGCGCCCGCGTGACGTCCCCGTCCGCACGTCGCTCGGCATCATGGGCATCACGTTCTACGTCTGGCTGGTGCTCTCGGGCGTCAACGACTGGATCGCCTACTTCTTCCACGTCTCGCTGAACGCGACCACGTGGGCGGGCCGTATCGGCCTCCTGGTGCTCCCGCCGATCGCCTACTGGGTGACCTACCGGATCTGCATCGGGCTCCAGAAGAGCGACCGGGCGGTGCTGGAGCACGGCATCGAGACGGGCATCATCCGGCGGCTGCCGCACGGCGAGTTCATCGAGGTCCACCAGCCGCTGGCGGGCGTCGACGACCACGGCCACCCGGTCCCGCTGGAGTACCAGGGCGCCCCGGTGCCCAAGCGGATGAACCAGCTGGGCTCGGCCGGCTCGCCGGTCGCGGGCTCGCTGCTCGGCCCGGACCCCGTCGAGGAGACGGTGGCCCTCGAGCAGGCCCGCGCCGACAACCACCACCGCGAGCTCGAGGAGCGCGACCGGCGCGCCCGAACCGCGGAGGAGCTGGAGCTGGCCGGCCGGCCCGACGCCGGGCGGCCGAAGGACCAGACCGACTGACGGTCCGCACGTCCTGACGACGAGGAGGGGTCCCGCACGCGGGGCCCCTTCTCCCGTTCTCGGGGCGGACCTCCCGGCGGGTCACCCTGTCCGGGAGGCCAGGTGTCACACGCCACGCGCGGCTGCTAACGTGGCCGACGTGCGACTCGCAGCGATCCTTCTCGCCGCGCGCGCAGGGCTCGTAGTAGCCCAGCGCGTCGGCTGAGCCAGGCTGCCGTCGCGCCCCCGCGGGACCTCTCGCCCCGCCCTCCCCAAGCCGAGAACCCTGCCGAGACCTGGCTCGCGTTCCCAGCAGCTCCACGAACGCATCCCCGGAGTACGTCCCATGAGCATCACCATCGACCGGCCGAGCGACATCCGCACCGCCCCCGCCGCCCGCACCGCCGGCTGCCGCATCCTCCGCCGCCACACGATCGTCACCACGCACGGCATGGACGGCGTCCTGCTGGTCGCCGCCGAGCTGCGCGCCTGCGGTGGCCTCGTCAAGGAGATGGCGGTCGACGTCCGGGAGGGCGTCGGCTGCAGCGAGCTCACCTGCTCGGTCAGCATGACCGCGGAGGAGGCCGCGGAGTTCGCGACCCGCCTCCGCGCCCTGCCGAGCGTCGAGTCCGTCGACCCGTACTAGGACGCCGGGGCGCCGGTCCGGCCGCGGGCTGCGGCGAGCATCTCGCCCAGCTCGGCGACCTTGACCCGCTCGGCCCCGCCGCGGGCCTCGCCCAGGCGCAGCTCCTCGGCGTCGAGCCGTTCCCAGTCGGACCAGGTGACCGGCTCGATGCCGTAGGCCTCCAGCCGTTCGACGACGGATCCCGGGTCCGGGTACTCCGGGTCCGGGAGCGTGTGGAGGTCGTCGAGCAGCGAGGCGACGGTCTCCACGGCGTCGTGCTTGTTCGTGCCGATCACGCCCGTGGGGCCGCGCTTGATCCAGCCGGTCACGTAGGCCCCGGGCACCGGCCGGTCGCCGTCGACGACCCGGCCGGCGTCGTTGGGCACGATCCCGTTGCGCTCGTCGTAGGGCAGGCCCGGGATCGGCTCGCCCGAGTACCCGATCGCCCGGACGACCAGCCCGGCCCGGAGCGTCTCCTCCTCGCCGGTCCCGACGACCTTCCCGTCCCGCACCTCGTTGCGCTCGACGACCATGCCGGCCACCCGGCCGCCCTCCTCCAGCAGTCGCACGGGCGTGCGGAGGAAGTGCAGGTGGATGCGCCGGGGCGCGTCGCCGGGGGTGTGCGCGCTCCACTCGGTGAGCAGGGCGAGGTTCTGCTTCTGCCGCCGGTCCATCTCGTCGACGACGGCGTCCGGGATCCCCGCGGCCAGCACGCCGTCGTCGTGCACCAGCACCTGCACACCCTCGAGGTCGCCGATCTGCCTGAGCTCCGCCGGGGTGAACTTGACGTGCTCCGGCCCGCGCCGGATCACCACGTGGACGTCGGCGACCGCGCTGCCGCGCAAGGTCTCCAGCACTTGGTCCGGCACGTCCGTCCCCGCCATCTCGGCGTGCCCGCGGGCCAGCACCCGGGCGACGTCGAGGGCCACGTTCCCCGCCCCCACCACGACGACGCCGGGGTGGTCGAGCAGCGGGTCGAGGTCGACGAAGTCCGGGTGCCCGCAGTACCAGCTCACGAAGGCGCCGGAGCCGTGGCTGCCGTCGAGCTCCTCCCCCGGGATGCCCAGGGCGCGGTCCACCGAGCTGCCCGAGGCGTGGACGATCGCGTGGTAGTGCTCGCGGAGGACGTCGAGCGGGATCCCGCCCTCCCCGACGCGGACGTTGCCGAGGAACCGGACGCGGGATCCGTCGTCGAACGGCTTCTGCAGCACCCGGATGACCGACTTCATCTTCACGTGGTCCGGGGCGACGCCGTAGCGGACCAGGCCGTACGGGGCGGGCAGCCGGTCGAGCACGTCGACGTCGACGGGGACCTCGGAGGCCAGCAGGGCGGCCGCGGCGTACAGGCCGGACGGGCCGGCCCCGACCACTGCCACTCTCGGTTGCGCGGGCATCTCGGGCGTCACTGCTCCTCGCGCGCCCCCGGTCGACGGGGTCCTCCGGCGCTCGGCGGCTGCCGACGACCGGTGCTGACCGGGGCGCAGGTGGTGGGAATGCGCGTCTGTCCGGCCCAGTATCGCCCGCCCCGCAGGCCGCGCGGGTGAGATCCGTCACGCGCGTCCGGCCGGGCGGTCAGCCGGCGAGCTCCTCGCTGCTGCGGAAGACCCGCCGGTAGTCCGCCGGCGCGACGCCGACGACCTTGCGGAAGTGGTGGCGCAGCAGGGTCGCGCTGCCGAACCCGCAACGGGCGGCCACGGCGTCGACCGAGAGGTCGGTGTCCTCGAGCAGGCGCCGGGCGTGCAGCACGCGCTGCCGGGTGAGCCAGCGCAGCGGGGTCGTGCCCGTCTCGTTCACGAAGCGCCGTGCGAAGGTCCGCTCGGACATGGTGGCGCGCTTCGCCAGGTCCGCGACCGTGTGCTCGACGTCGAGGTGCGTGAGCATCCAGTCCAGCAGCGGCCCGAGCGAGTCGGCCGAGCACTCCGGCACGGGCCGGTCGATGAACTGCCGCTGCCCGCCCTCGCGCTGCGGCGGCACCACCATGCGGCGAGCGATGCCGTTCACGACCGCGCTGCCGAGCTCGCGGCGGACCAGGTGCAGGCAGGCGTCGATGCCGGCGGCGGTGCCGGCGCTGGTGATGAGGTTGCCGTCGTCGACGTAGAGGACGTCCGGGTCCACCTCGACCGTCGGATAGCGCTCGCGCAGCTCGTCGACGCTGTGCCAGTGGGCGGTGACCTTGCGCCCGTCGAGCAGCCCGGCCTCGGCCAGCACGAACACGCCGGAACAGACGGTCAGCAGGATGGCGCCCGCCGCCTCCGCGTCACGCAGAGCCTGGAGCGCCTCCTCCGGGAACTCCCGCAGGCGGGTGGCGGGCACGGCGACCAGGTCGGCGCCCCGGAGCCCGTCGAGGCCGTGCTCGGGCACGACCTGCACGCCCCCGGTGGTGCTGACCGGCTTCCCGGCCTCCACCCCGCAGACGCGGTACTCGAGGACCGGCAGGCCGTCGTCGGAGCGGTCCATGCCGAACACCTCGCACAGCACCCCGAACTCGAACACGGCGAGCTCGGGCATGACCAGCACGGCAACGCTGCGCAGCATGGGCGCCAGCATACTGGCGGCATCTTTGCGTAGGGTGTCTTCTCTGCCACTTCTGGCAGGAACTGATGCGGAGCAAACTTCCTGCCATGACCGCATCGATCCTCGTCCTCGCCGCCCTCGTCGTCCTCGGGTGGAGCCTCGTCCGCGCCCACCGGGACGGCCGCCGCCGCTTCCGCCTGGCCCAGTTCCGCCCCGCGGCGCCCTTCGCCGGGCTGCTGCCGGCCGACCGCGACCGGGAACGCCTGGTCGCCGACCTGCGGGCCCTGCCCGACTCACCGGCCGACATCGAGACCCGGCTGCGCATCTAGATTCCGTCCCCGACGGGCCGGTCCCGAGCAGGGCCGGCCCGTCGGTGTGTTCGGGCCGATCCTCATGCCAGGTGGAACTCCGTGAGCCGCTCCGCCTCCTCCGCCACCTCCCGCGCCGCCGCGGCGGGCAGCGCCGCGAACGGCGCCGGCACCACCCGCCCCTCGGTGAACCGCCAGGTGCCGGCCACCCGGCCGTCGACCAGGAACGTCGGCGTGGACTGCGGCATCCGCGTGGCGAACACCTTCTCCCGGTGCTCCGGGGGCAGGATGCCCGCGCGCGTCGCGTGCCCGAGCAGCAGGACCGCGTCGAAGGTCGAGAGGAACCGCACGGGCGCGGGCGTGTCCGCCGCCGGGATCGGCAGCCGCGGCAGGTCGACGAGCTCGCCGCCCGCCGGGTCGCGGAACCGCCGGGTCTCCAGCCTCGCCAGCACGGCCCGTGCCTCGGTGATCGTCCAGCCCGCGTACCGCGCGACGTCCTGCGCCGACGCCGGCCCGAACCCGCGCAGGTAGCGCTCGGCCAGCAGCTCCTCGCCGCGGGCGCGGTCGGCCCCGCTCGCGGGCACCCAGTCCTCGGCCAGCCCGTACACGTGCGCGCGGGGCGACTCCCAGGTACCGGCGGGCGGCACCCGCACGAGGTCGAGCCACAGCTGGACGCCCTGGAAGGCGACCTTCGGGAACCCGTCCGCCGCGAGCAGCGCGACGATCTCGGCCTGTTTGCGCGGTCCGTCCGCCAGGTACCCGCGGACGACCGCGGCGACGGCGGGCATGTCCAGGCCCGCGGCCTCCTTCTGCGCGCGCAGCCACCACCGGCGCCGCGGCTCGCGCACCGCCTCGGTGAGCGGGGCGAGGTCCGCCGCCGACACCATGTGGATGGTGCAGCGCATGACCCACGCCTGGACGATCCGGCGCCCGGTCAGCGCCTCGGTGAGGTCCTCGCGGCGGAAGTCTCGCAGCCGCGACCACAGCCCGACGTAGCCCGACGGCGCGTACTGCGTCTGCAGCCCGCCCACCCGCTCGACGGCACGCACCGGCCCGCACCGGGCCCGTTCCAGCAGGAGCTGCCGCGCCAGCAGCGCGCGGTTCAGCTCACCCCACGACAGCTCCCGCTCCCCCACGCCCGGCAGCGTGCCATCCGGGACCGACAGAACGGGAGGGTCAGCCCGGCGAGACGGCCAGCCCGGCCGCGGGGATCGGCAGGCCGAAGCGCTCGCGCAGGGTCCGCAGCGGGGTGCGGTGCGCCCGCAGCAGCGGAACGACGTCGTCGGCCACCTTCTCCAGCCCGCGCGGCCGGGCGGGGAGGAACACGACCCCGTCGGCGCCGGCCCCGGTGAGCTCGCGGGCGAGCGACGCCAGCCCGGCCGAGCCGGAGTGGTGGAGTCCCTCCCCCGCGCCCACCCCGACGTCGACCAGCACGCGCAGCGTCCCCGGGTCGCGCCCGGCCTCGGCGGCCGCGCCCTCGACGTCCAGCCGGCGCATCGTCGCCTCGGCGACCGTGCCCGCCGAGATCCGCACGACGTCGGCGCTGCGGGCCGCGACCGTCAGCGCCTCGGGGGCGTCGGCGCGGACCACGACGACCGGCTCGCCCTGCGGCGACCGCGGCACCGGGATCCGGCCGCGCACCTGCACGAACTCCCCCTCGAACCCGTTGCCCCCGCCGGTCCGGAGCCGGTGCGCCACCTCGACGACCTCCGCGGCCTCGGCCCACAGCTCCCCGGGCGGGGTGGGCGCGACCGGCGCCGTCACCACGGCCTCCCACCCGGCCCGGCCGAGCGAGGCGGCGTCGAGCGCGGCCACGGCGTCGTGCAGGGCGACGGGGTCGGCTCCCGTCACGGGCACCTGCGGCACCAGTCCGGTGCCGGGCACGCCCGGGGCCACCCGCGTGGCGATCGCGAGCGCGTCGAGCGGGACGGGGCCGAGGCCCGGCCCGGCGGGATCCACGAGGAACAGCACGTCGACGCCCCGGGCCGTCAGCGTCACCCGCTCCAGGAGCCGCCCCGGATCGGCGCTCTCGCCGCACGGCTGCACGCCCAGCACGATCGGTCGCTCGGCCACGGGTCCCCCTCGCTCGGTCTCAGGGCCACCATCGCAGCACGGGCCGGTCCCGGACGCCCGGCGGGGTCACCCCCGCAACCCCTTCAGGTCCGCCTCGACGGCGGCGGCGCAGGCACGCAGGTGCGGGAGGGCCTCGTCGCGCAGCCAGGCGGTGCTGTTGCGCAGGGCGTGGGTGCTGACGTTGGCGGCCGCGACCACGGTGCCCGCCGCGTCCCGGATCGGCACCGCGACCGACCGCAGCCCGTCCTCCAGCTCCTGGTCGACGAGGCAGTAGCCCGCGGCGCGGACGTCGCCGAGGACGTCCCGCAGGGTGTCCCGGTCGGCCACGGTGCGGTCCGTCAGCGGTTCCAGGGCGCCCAGCCGGGCGTCGAGCTCGGCCGGTGGGAGGGCGGCGAGCAGGATCCGGCCCATCGACGTGGCGTAGGCCGGGAACCGCGTGCCGACGGTGATCGACACGGCCATGATCCGCGCGGTGGCGACCCGGGCGACGTAGACGACGTCGCCGCCGTCGAGCACGGAGACCGAGGCCGACTCGTGCACCGTCTCGACCAGCTCCTCCAGGTGCGGGGCGGCGAGCTCGGGCAGCGACAGCGCCGAGAGATAGGAGTAGCCCAGCTCCAGCACCCGCGGGGTGAGGGCGAAGAGCCGCCCGTCCGTGCGGACGTACCCGAGCTCGACGAGCGTGAGCAGGAAGCGGCGCGCCGCGGCGCGGGTCAGGCCGGTGGCGCGCGCGACGTCGGACAGGGTCTGCGCCGGGTGCGCCCCGTTGAACGCCTTGATCACCGACAGCCCCCGGGCGAGGGACTGGACGTGCTCGGGGCGCAGGGCATGATCGGTCTGGTTCATACGGTGGTTCTCGGGCGCGTTCACCGGGCCTCCAGGATGCGGTCGACGAGCTCGCCGGCGTGGCCGGTGTCCGGCTCGCCCTCGGTCGTCAGGGCGAGGTTGCGGCGCATGGCCTCCGGGTGCACCTGCAGGCCCTCCAGGCTGGTGCGCAGCCGGGCCGCCGCACCGCCGGTGACCGCGAGCAGGTCGGTGAGCGTGCCCCACTCGGCGTGCCAGGCACCGGCCGCGCGCTGGTGCTCGTGGTCCATGGCGGCGAGCAGCGTCGCGACCAGCCCCGGGGCCCGGCGGGCCGACGCCCGCGCGGTGATCGCCGCGATCGGGTTCCGCTTGTGCGGCATGGACGACGAGTCGCCCGGCGCCGCCTCCGAGACCTCGCCGACCTCGGTCTGGGACAGCAGCACGACGTCCGTCGCGGGCTTCGCGCACGCCCCCGCGGCCACGCCGAGGGCCCCGGCCAGCGTGCCGATCCGGGTGCGCTCGGTGTGCCACGGCACCCCCTGCGGGGCGAGCCCGAGCAAATCGGCCACGGCGTCGGCGACCGCCGGCCCGTGCGGGTGCGAGGCGGCGAGGGTGCCGGCCGCGCCGCCGAACTGGACGGGCAGGGCGTCGACGCGGACGGCCAGCTCGCGCGCGGCGGCGTCGAGCCCGGCGGCCCACCCCGCGGCGACGAGCCCGAAGGTCGTCGGCAACGCCTGCTGGCCGAGGGTGCGGGCGATGGTCGGCGTGTCGCGGTGCGCGGCGGCGAGCCGGGCGGCGGCGTCGGCGACGGCCCGGAGGTCGGTCAGCACGGTCGGTGCCGCCCGACGGACGAGCAGCACCAGCGCCGTGTCCATGACGTCCTGGCTGGTCGCCCCGGGGTGGACCGCGCCGCTCGCCCCGCCGGCGGCCTTGCGCAGCAGGCGGGCCAGCGGGATCACCGGGTTGCCGCCCTCGACGGCCTCGGCGGCCAGCTCGCCCGGCACGTCCGGATCCGTGGCCAGCCGGTCGGCCGCAGCGGCGACCTCCTCCGCGTCGTCGGGCCGGACGAGGGCGTAGCGTGCGGCGGCGCGGGAGAGTGCCACCTCGACGTCGAGCAGCGCGCGGACCCACGCGGTGTCGCCGAGGTGCGCGGCGACGGCGTCGGTGCCGGAGAGCGGCGCGAGCAACCCCGTGTTCGTCATGCGCACGACCGTACGGCATGCGCCCGGGATGGTCAGGGACTCGCTCGGGGACAATGACCCGGTGACCCGCCCCCGCTACCGCACCGTGCTCCTCGACCTCGACGGCACCCTCGTCGACTCCGCCCCGGGCATCCTCGGGACCCTCCGCACCGCCTTCGACCAGGTCGGCGTGCCGTGGGACGACACCGTCATCGGCCGCCACCTGCTCGGCCCGCCGCTCTACGAGTCGCTGCCGCCGCTCGTCGGCGGGGGGAACACCGAGAAGATCCTCGCGCTGTACCGGCCGCTGTACCGCGAGAGCGGCCTGCTCAAGTCCACCCCGTACCCCGGCATCGAGGACCTGCTCCGCGCCCTCGTGGCCGCCGACGTGCGGCTCGGGCTCGCGACGAGCAAGGCCGAGCCCGCCGCCCGCGAGATCCTCGCCAACCAGGGCTGGACCGAGCTGTTCACCGCCGTCACCGGCGACACGGTCGACGCGCAGCGGCCGAGCAAGGCCGCCGTGGTGGAGGAGGCGCTGCGCCGCCTCGACTCCCCCGCCCCCGACGAGACGATCATGGTCGGCGACCGCCTGCACGACGTCGTCGGGTCGGGCCGGCACGGCGTCTCCTGCCTCGGCGCGGGCTGGGGGTACGGCGATCCCGGCGAGCTCGACACCGCCGGCGCGATCGCCGTCTACGCCACCGCCGCCGACCTCCAGGCCGCCCTCCTCGCCTGAACCCCACTCCCACACGCACGAACGGCGCTCTCTCGCTCACCAGCTCTGAGTAGCCCTGTGTCAAGCCGCTCGGTGTTGATGGGCTTGGGCGGCGCGGTGTCTGGCGGGGTCGTAGGGGGTGTTGGTCTGCCAGCATT
>NZ_JBEZDN010000077.1:0-35789 GCF_040648315.1 Pseudonocardia sp. NPDC049154 | reverse complement strand
CGGACCGGACGCCACCGCGACGGGCGCGCCGCCGGCGACATCGCCGTCGGGGCCGCCCGCGGTCGTGGTCTCCCGGCGGTCGTCCGGCTGGGCGGGGGTGTCGGCCATGCCCGGCGTCGTTCCCTTCCTGCGTCGGCCCGCACCGGCCCGAGTGGCACGGAGCGGGCCGACGGTACCGGCTCCGGCCGGGCTCGGGGCCCGCACGGCCGTCAGCGCGGCGGGCGGGACGCACCGTCCGCCGGCTCCCCGCCCTGCCCCTCGCCGTCGTCCAGCGGCAGGAAGAGCGTCATCACCGGCGGGCTCTCCCGCGAGACGACCAGCCGGCCGCCCTGGTCCTCGGCAAGCCGGGTGGCGAGCGGGAGCCCCAGGCCGATGCCGTCGGCCGGCGTCTCTGTGCCCGGCGCGCGGCCGTTCCGCTCGGGACGGCCGTCGGCGAAGCCGGGCCCCTCGTCGCCCACGTCGACCGCCACCGCGTCGCCGACCTCGCGCACCCCGACCCGGACCGCTCCCCCGCCGTGCCGCAGCGCGTTGTCCAGCAGCACCGCCAGGACCTGGCCGATCGCGGCCCGCGACCCCACGACCGCGGTCTCTCCGCACCCGGGCTCGTCGGCGCCCGCCCCGTCCAGGTCCACCTCGAGGGTGCGGCCCTCCGCGACCAGCCGGGGCCGGTAGGTCTCGGTGACCTCGTCGAGCACGGCGTGCAGGTCGACCGGGCCGCGTCCGCCCCCGCCCCGCGAGCGCGCGAGGTCCAGCAGCTCCTCGACAGTGCGGGTCAGCCGCTCCGTCTCGACGACGGCGGCGTCGAGCGCGGGACCGACGTCGGCGCCCGGCCGCGCACCGGCGTCCGCCCGGGCGTTCTCCAGCCGCAGCCGCAACGCCGCCAGCGGCGTCCGGAGCTGGTGCGACGCCTCGGCCGAGAACGCCCGCTCGCGGGCGAGCAGCTCGTCGAGCCGGGCGGCGGTCCCGACGAACGCGGCGCCGAGGGCGTCGACCTCGGCGAGCCCGGCCCGCCGCGGCCGCACGCCGAAGTCGCCGTCGCCGAGGCGGTCGGCCAGGACCGCCAGCTCCTCCAGCGGACGGGCGAGCCGCCGGGCCTGCCGCCGCGCGATGACCCACGCCGCGGCCAGGACGAGCGCGGCCAGGCCCAGCATGCCCAGCCAGATCGGCACCAGCGCGGTGTAGACCGCCGACACCGGGTGCGAGGCCCGGACCACGCCGACGATCTCGTGCTCGCCGAGCACCGGCACGGTCGCGACCAGATCCGCGCCGCTCTCGACGACCTGCGGACCGGCGCCGGCGAGCACGGCCGCGACGTGCTCGTCGCCCGTCGGGGTGCCGTCGCCGGCCACGAGCAGGCCGTCGTCGTCGAAGAGCCCGACGGTGGTCCCGGGCGTCCCCGGTACGGGCAGCACCGCGGGGACGCGGTCGTGGGCGAGATCGGTGAGCACCGCCGCGGCGGTCAGGTCGGCGAGCCGTTGCAGCGCGACGCCCTCGTCGGCCACGGCGTAGCGGGCGAGGCCGAGGCCGAGCGGCACGCCGAAGAGCGTCACGGCGATCGCCGCGACCGCCACCGAGAGCGAGACGATCCGGGTGCGGACGCGAGTGGTCCCTCGCACGGTCACCCCCAGCCCCACGCGGGTCGCGGCGGCCCCTCGCCGGTGGCACCGGTTCGCCGTCGCGGAGGGGTGCAGGCTAGGCCGTCGGCGGGTCGAGGCGGTAGCCGTGCCCGCGCAGCGTGCGGATCCGGGGCAGCCGGGTGCCGGCCGGGAACCCGGACAGCCGCCGACGGAGCGCCGCGACGTGGACGTCGAGGGTCTTGGTGGACCCGCCCCAGTGGTCGTCCCACACGTCGGCCATGAGGGTCCGGCGGCTCAGCGCGGCCCCGGGGTCGCGGACCAGCCGCTCCAGCAGGTCGAACTCCTTCGCGCGCATCGCCACCTCGCGACCGGCCACGGCGACGCGGCGTTCCCGCAGGTCGAGCTCGAGGTCGCCGAGCCGCACGGGCTCGCCGGCAGGCCCCGGCCGCCCGCGGCGCAGGTGCGCCCGGACCCGGGCGAGCAGCTCCTCGCGCCGGACGGGCTTGGTGAGGTAGTCGTCGGCGCCCGCGTCGAGCCCGACGACGACGTCCATCTCCGCGCCCCGCGCCGTCAGGATCACGACCACGGCGTCGGCGGAGAGCGCACGCAATGCCCGGCAGACCCGGATGCCGTCGACGTCGGGCAGCCCGAGGTCGAGCAGCACGAGGTCGGGCGGCTCCCCCGCACCGGCCCAGTCGAGGGCGGTGCGGCCGGTGCGGGCCCACACCACCTCGTGCCCGTGCTGCGTGAGGCTCTCGACCAGGCCCTCCCCCAGGCCCCGGTCGTCCTCGACGAGGAGGATGTGCGCGCTCACGACGCCATCATCCCGGGCGCACGGGGGGTTCGCGGGCCGCGAACGTACGAGCCTGCTGAGAGGTCGGTTAGCCGACGGCAAAATCTTGCGGCTCCCGGCGGGTGGGCCTTGCCCGCGCTCTCCGGCGCTCGGTACACACACAGCAGGTGGAAGGTTCCCCCGTCCACCTGTCCGGGCCGGGAGCCGTCCCCAACGATCAGCGGCCCCGGCCCGCCCCCGGGACACGGGCCGGCCGGCCCTCCCCGCCTGGCGGCCGCTCGTCCGCCGATCCTTCGCTCCCCGGTGTGATCGCCCCCAGCCGTGGTACCAGGGGAACGCCCATCCGGCAGGACCGGGCGAAGTGCGTACGCTCGACATGCCCGCACCGCGAGCAGGAGGGACACCATGTCGGAGCACGACCGCTACGGCGACCTCGGGGCACCTCCCCCGCTCGTCGCCGAGTTCGTCTCGCTCTCCGAGAAGCTGCTCGACGCGCCCACCGTGCAGGACGTGCTCGACCGCATCGCCGAGGCCGCGGTGCGCGTGGTGAGCGGCGCGGACATCGTCAGCGTCTCGTTGCGGTCGCGGGACGGCACCCTCGACACCCCGGCCACCACCGACCAGGTGGGTGTGCGGCTCGACGAGCTGCAGAACGAGTTCGACGAAGGCCCCTGCCTCGACGCCAGCCGCGTGCCCGGCATCGGCTTCGCCTTCTCGGCGGACCTCGCCGCCGGCAAGGAGTTCCCGAAGTGGGGCCCCGCGGCCGCCGAGCTGGGCGTGGGGAGCGCGCTGGCCGTCGGCCTGTTCCCCGCGCAGGACCCGCCGCGGATCGGCTCGCTCAACATCTACTCCCGGCGCCCGGGCGGTCTCGAGCAGGCCGACCGCGACGCGGCCCTGGTCCTGGCCGCGCACGCCTCCACCGCGGTCGCCGGCTCGCTCGCCTCCACCCGCGCCGAGCTGCAGGTCACCCAGCTGGCCGAGGCCGTGCGCAGCCGGGACGTGATCGGCCAGGCCAAGGGGATCCTCATGGAGCGCCGCGGCGTCGACGCCGAGGAGGCCTTCCGGATCCTGCGGTCGGCCTCGCAGTCGCTCAACGTCAAGCTCGCCCGCATCGCCGAGACCCTCACCCAGCGCCGCGGCGAGCTCTGATCCCCGCCCGTCCCTCACCCCGTCGGGGCGAGGTGCGCCCGCCGCGCCGTGCCCATCGTGGACGGCGGCGCGGCGGCGCCGGTGTCGAGGGAGGGCGACGGATGGCACGACCCCTGGCCGGCCCCGGACACCCCTACCTGCGGCCGGTCGCCGAGGACGGGGACCGGGCGAGCGTGCTCATCGCCGTCCTGTGCGCCGACGTGCGGGAGGCGGCGCAGCACGGCCTGATCACCCGGGCCGAGTCCGAGGAGCTGCTCGCCCGCCTGGCGATCGTGGTCGACCAGGCCGTCGGCGGTCGGTGAGCCGCCCCTCCCGCGCGGTCTCGACGGACGACGAACAGGAGGAGGGCCCATGACGATCGGACCGGTCCAGATGCTGGTACTCGGGTTCGACCACCCGAACTTCCAGGGCGAGATCCGCGCGGAGCTCGAGCGGCTCCGCGCCGACGACACGGTGCGGGTGATCGACTTCCTGGCCGTGCACAAGGCGGTCGGCGGCGAGGTCAGCGTGCTGAAGGAGACCCAGCTCGACGAGGCCGAGCGGGAGGAGTTCGGCGCGGTCGTCGGTGCCCTGGTCGGGGTCGGGGCCGGGCTCACGCCGGAGGAGGGCGCGGCCCTCGGGGAGGCCGCGGCGGCCCGGGGCACGGAGCTGCTCGACGAGGAGGCCTGGGACGTCCTGGCCGACATCCCCGAGAACACCGCGGCGGCGCTGGTCCTGCTGGAGCACCGCTGGGCCATCCCGCTCCGCGACGCCGTCGCCCGTGCCGGCGGCATGCGGCTGGCCTCGGAGTTCATCAGCCCGCTCGACTTGGTCCAGGTCGGACTGGTCGGACAGCAGGAGGCCGAGGCACTCGTCGCGACCTCGGCCGACACGGTCTGACGGCGAGGGGACAGCCATGTTGGGACCGAACCGGCGGATCGCCAGGCGCAGCGGACGCCGGGCCGCCCGGCGCACCTCCCGACGCCTGGCCAGGCGCTACTGACCGGCGCCCCCGACCGGGGCCACCGGCCGGCGCCACCGACCGGCGCGCTGTCGATCGGCGTTGTCGAGCGGGCTCCGGCGGGCCCGGCTCCTCAGCCGGGCAGCAGCACGGCGGCGCCCGTGATCCGGTCCGCCGCCAGGTCGGCCAGGACGCGGTCCGCCGTCGACAGCGGCCGGGGGTCGACGGTGGGCCGGACGTCGAGCGCGGCCGCGAGCCGCAGGAACTCCTCGCCGTCCGCCCGTGTGTTGGCGGTGACGCTGCGCAGCTGCTTCTCCCGGAAGAGCTCGCGCTCGTAGTCCAGCGCCGGGACGTCGGTGAGGTGAATGCCGGCGATCGCCAGGGTGCCGCCGGCGTCGAGGGCCCGCAGCGCGACCGGCACGAGACCGCCGACGGGGGCGAAGGTAATCGCGGCGTCGAGCGGCTCCGGCGGCTCCGCGTCCGCCGGGCCGGCCGAGGCGGCACCGAGCGCGAGCGCCAGCTCCCGCGCCTCCGGCGAGCGGGTCAGCACGTGCACGGTGGCGCCCTGCGCGACGGCGACCTGCGCCACCACGTGGGCCGACGCGCCGAAGCCGTAGATCCCGAGCCGCCCGCCCGGCGGCAGCTCCGCCCGCTTCAGCGCCCGGTAGCCGACGATGCCGGCGCACAGCAGCGGGGCGGCCGTCGCGTCGTCGAGCTGCGGCGGGAGGGCGTAGGCGTACGCCTCGGGGACCACGGCGTACTCGGCGTAGCCGCCGTCAGCGTCCCAGCCGGCGAACCGGGCGTCGGGACACAGGTTCTCCCGGCCGGCCCGGCAGAACCGGCAGCGCCCGCACGTCCCGCGCAGCCAGGCGATCCCGATCCGGTCGCCGATCGCGAACCGGCGCGTCCCCGTCCCGAGCGCGTCGACCACGCCGACGATCTCGTGCCCCGGCACCGTGCCCGGGTGGTGCGGGGCGAGGTCCCCCTCGGCCAGGTGCAGGTCCGTCCGGCACACCCCGCAGGCGGAGACCCGGACACGGACCTCGCCGGCGCCCGGTTCCGGGTCCTCCCGGTCCACCTGGGCCAGCGGGCCTGTCGTCATCGGCCCCGGTCGCCGCACGATCCACGCCTTCATCCCGTCAGCATGGCGTGCCGGAGGTCCACAGGGGAATGGTCGCGCGTCCCGTCGCTGCAGGCCGCTGGTCCCTCGACGGAGATCACCGCGAGGCTCACCACCGCGGCGGGAGCGCCGTCGGCACCGCCCCGGCGGAGCGCCGTCGTCACCGCTCCGGCGGGGCCAGCCGGTAGACCGCGCCGGCGTCGTCGTCGGTGACGTAGACGGCGCCGTCCGGGCCGGCGACCGCGGCGACCGGGCGGCCCCAGCGGGAGCCGTCGGCCTCCTGGAAGCCGCCGACGAGCGTCTGCTGCGGCCCCAGCCCGCCGTCCTGCCAGGGGAAGAACGACACCTCGGGCGCCCGCGGCGGCTCGGCGTTCCACGAGCCGTGCACCCCGACCAGGGCCCCGCGGGCGAACTCACCGGGCAGGCCGCCGTCGACGAACGCCAGTCCGAGCGGCGCCGAGTGGCCCCCGAGCGCCTGCTCGACCCGCGGCAGCGCGGCGCAGTCGAGGGCGGCGCCGTCCGGGTTGGTCTGCACGTCCCGGGCGAACGGGACGTCCGTGAGGACCTGCGCGCTGCCCGGCACGCCCGGCTGCACGTCCGGGTCGGGATTGCAGTACGGCCAGCCGAGGTTGCGCCCGGGAGTGAGCCGGGCCAGGGCCTCGGCCGGGTGGTCCCGCACGTAGGACTCGACGACCTCGCCGCGCGCCGAGCCCGACGTCTCGCCGTAGGCCCGGTCGAAGGGGTACTGGATGTTGTCCCGGTTGTTCACCGCGGTCCACACCGCCCCGTCCGGCGCGACGGCCAGCCCGGTCCCGTTGCGGACGCCCACCGCGAACGGCTCGGGCGCGCCACCGCCGGGCGGCACCCGCAGGATCGACGCCCGCGGCGGGTCGGCGGCGAGGTCGTCGGCCGAGATGTTGCCCGTCGAGCCGACAGACACGTAGACGGCGCCGTCCGGACCCACGGCCACGCTCTTCAGCGCGTGCGCGTAGCGGCCCCGCAGGTCGGGGCTCTTCGCGTCCGGCAGACCGGTGACGACCGGCGCGGGTGTCCCCACCCGGCCGTCGGCGTACGGGTACGCGTCGACCCGGTCGCTCTGCGCCACGTACAGGGTCGACCCGGCGAACGTCAGGCCGTGCGGCTGGTTCAGCCCGTCCAGCAGCGGCGTCTCCGTGGCCGTGCCCCGCCCGTCCGGCACCAGTCGCACGACCGTGCCCTCCTCGGGGACCGAGACGAGCAGCGACCCGTCCGGCGCCCATGCCGCCAGCCGCGCCTCGGGTACCCGCGCGAACACGGACATCGACCAGCCGGGCGGCACGAGGGCCTGCCGCGGGGTGTCGAACGGCCCCGAGTCGAGGCCCGGCGGGACCGCGACCGTGACCGGCACGAGGCCCGCCGGCACCGCGGCCGTCGGCGCTCCCGCCGCGGGCGACCCCGTACCGGGCCCGACACCCGACGCGGAGCACCCGGCCAGCAGGACCGCCGCGACGAGCGGGAGCACCCGGCGGAACGCACACGACAGCCGCATCGACAGCCCTTCCCCCGACCGACGGAATCGGACCGATCGTCGGGTATCGGGCGTCGGGTGGGCGTAACGCCGGCCACGTCAGGTCCGAGGACGGCTCGGGGGCGGCGCAAGGGCGGGGGAAGCGCGTGGAGGACGTACTCGGACGCGGCACCGTCATGGAGGCGCCGTGGGGTGAGCGCGGGCTGACCGCCGCGGAGGTCGCCGAGCGGGTCGCCGCCGGCCGCACGAACGCCGTCGACGCCCGGACCAGCCGCAGCGTCGGGCAGATCGTGCGGGCGAACGTCGTCACGCCGTTCAACGGTCTGCTGTTCGCGCTGTTCCTCGTCATCGCCGCCACCGGCCGCTGGCAGAACGGCCTGTTCGGGCTGGTCATCGTGGCCAACACGGCCATCGGGGTGATCCAGGAGGTCCGCGCCAAGCGCACACTCGACCGGCTCGCCGTGCTCAACGCCCCGCACGCCCGCGTGGTGCGCGACGGTGAGGTGGCCGAGATCGAGGTCGCCGACGTTGTCGCCGACGAGCTGGTCGAGCTCCGCTCCGGCGACCAGGTCACCGCCGACGGGACGGTCACGGCGTCGGCCGGGCTCGAGGTCGACGAGTCGCTGCTGACCGGCGAGTCCGACCCGATCGCCAAGGTCCCGGGAGACCAGCTGCGGTCCGGCTCGATCGTCGTCGCCGGGCGGGGGCGGTTCCGGGCCACCGCCGTCGGCGCCGACGCGTACGCGACCCGGCTCACCGCCGAGGCCAAGAAGTTCACGCGCACCCCGAGCGAGCTGATCTCCGGGACGAACACCATCCTGCGGTGGATCTCGGTGATGATGCTCGTGGTCGCGCCGCTGCTGGTGTGGAGCCAGTTCCGCACCAGCGACGCCGACAGCTGGCAGGACGCGGTCACCGGCACGGTCGCCGCGCTCGTCGGGATGGTGCCCGAGGGTCTGGTGCTGCTGACCAGCCTCGCGTTCATGCTCGGCGCGGTCACGCTGGCGCGGAAGCGGACCCTCGTGCAGGAGCTGCCCGCCGTGGAGGTGCTCGCCCGCGTCGACGTCGTCTGCCTCGACAAGACCGGGACCCTCACCCACGGCGACATCGTGTTCGACCGGCTCGTCCTGCCACGGGACGCGGACCCGCTCGCCGAGGCCGAGGTCCGCGAGGCGCTCGCGCTGAGCTGCACGGAGCCGGGCGGCAACGCCACCGCGGCGGCGCTGGCCACCGTCTTCTCGCACACCTCGTGGACCGCGACGGCGAACGTCCCCTTCTCGTCGGACCGCAAGTGGTCCGCCGTGGGCGCCGGCGAGCACGGCACCTGGGTGCTCGGGGCCCCCGAGATGGTCCTGCCGGAGCCCGCCGACCCCGGGTCCGCGGACCTGCTGGAGACCGCCGGGAAGATCGCGGAGGACGGGATGCGGGTGCTCGTGCTCGCACACGCGGACGACGTGGTCGACGGCCCGGTCCTCCCACCGGTGCTCGAGGCACGGGCGCTCGTCGTGCTCGCCGAGCGGATCCGGGACGACGCCGCCGACACCCTGCGCTACTTCGCCGAGCAGGGCGTGTCCCTGCGGGTGATCTCGGGCGACAACCCGCGCACCGTCGGCGCGGTCGCGACCGCCGTCGGGCTGCCGGGCATCACCGCCGCGGCCGACGCCGTCGACGCCCGGACCCTGCCCGAGGACCCCGACGCACTCGCCGACGTCCTCGAGGCGAACCCCGTCTACGGCCGGGTCACGCCGCAGCAGAAGCGGGCCATCGTCGGCGCGCTGCAGCGCCGCGGCCACGTCGTCGCGATGACGGGCGACGGCGTCAACGACGCCATGGCGCTCAAGGACGCCGACATCGGCGTGGCGATGGGCAACGGCGCCGCCGCCACCCGCGCGGTCGCGCAGCTCGTCCTGCTCGACGGCCGGTTCGCCCACCTGCCCGACGTCGTCGCCGAGGGCCGCCGGGTCATGGCCAACATCGAGCGCGCGGCGAACCTGTTCCTGGTCAAGAACGTGTACTCGCTGCTCATGGCGCTGGTGGTCATCGCGACCGCGGCCGCCTACCCGCTCGCGCCGATCCAGCTCACGCTGATCTCGGCCGTCACGATCGGCATCCCCGGGTTCGTGCTCGCGCTGGCCCCGAACCGGCGGCGCTACGTGCCGGGCTTCCTGCCCCGCGTGCTCTGGTCCGCGGTGCCGATCGGCGTGGTGATCGGCACCGCGGCGTACTCCGGCGACCGCACCATCCGCTGGCTCGAGCCCACCGGCGGGCTGGTGGCCGGGCAGACGGTGGCGACCGTGACCGTGCTCGTCGCCTCGCTCTGGGCGCTCACCCTGTTCGCCCGCCCCTTCAACCGATGGAAGGTCCTGCTCGTCGGCGGCCTGGCGCTGGCCGTCGTCGTGATCCTGGCGGTGCCCTTCCTGTCCCACACGGTGTTCCTGCTCGACGTCACGTGGCTCCGTGTCGGCGTCGGGGTGGGGCTCGGCGCGGTGGCGGGTGTGATCATCGAGGTGCTCGGGCGGCTCGTGCGGTCCCGCTCGGCGGCCGTCTGACGGTCCCCGGTTGTTCCCTTTCGGCCGCCGCTCGTCGACCCTGCACCCATGACGAAGAAGGCGAAGGCCCCGAAGCGCCTCCCGCGGGCGCTCTACGAGGCGGAGCTGCTGCGCCTGCAGGGACAGCTCGTCCAGCTGCAGGAGTGGGTCAAGGACACGGGCGCGCGGGTCGTCGTGATCTTCGAGGGGCGCGACGCGGCGGGCAAGGGCGGCGCGATCAAGCGCGTCGTCGAGAACCTGAACCCCCGGGTCGCGCGGATCGTGGCCCTCCCCGCCCCCACCGAGCGCGAGCGGACCCAGTGGTACTTCCAGCGCTACGTCGACCACCTGCCGGCCGCGGGCGAGATCGTGCTGATGGACCGCTCCTGGTACAACCGTGCCGGCGTCGAGCGGGTCATGGGGTTCTGCACACCGCACGAGTACACGCGCTTCCTGCGGCAGTGCCCGATCTTCGAGGACCTGCTGGTCGAGGACGGGATCCTGCTCCGCAAGTACTGGTTCTCGGTCAGTCCGCAGGAGCAGGAGAAGCGGTTCCGCGAGCGCGTCGAGAACCCGCTGAAGCAGTGGAAGCTCTCCCCCATGGACCTCGAGTCGATCGCCCGGTGGGACGACTACTCGCAGGCCAAGGACGACATGCTCGTCCACACCGACACCGACACCGCGCCCTGGACGATCGTCGAGTCCGAGGACAAGCGCCGGGCCCGGCTGAACATGATCGCCCACCTGCTGGACAGCATCCCCTGGGAACCCGTGGTCCGCGCCCCGCTCGCGATCCCCGCCCGCCCGCAGGGCCGCGGCTACGTCCGCCCGCCCCGCGAGCTCTTGCGCGCCGTCCCCGACCACGTCGCGACGCTGCTGGAGAAGGAGACACCCGCCTGAGCGACGGATGAACGCGTGCTAGTCGCGCCGGTCGTCCTGTGGCCGGTCGGATCCTGTCTGCCGAGGTGGAGGCGGCGACGTCGGCTCCGCGGGGGCGGTGGGGCCACCGCTGCCCGGCGCCCGGTGCCGGTGCCGGGCATGCGGCGGGACCGGCTCCTCCTCGAACGTGCCGACCTCCTCGACGAGCTGGGGCCGGCGGGCCCGGGCCACCGCGTACCAGGCCAGGCCGAGGACGACGAGCCCGAGGAAGATCCACGGCATCAGGTTGAGCGGGTAGTCGGGCACCGGGACCACGTTCTTGTAGAAGACGTAGAGCAGCGCCGCGATGACGACGACCGCGAGCACCACCGACGCAGGGTTGAACTCGTCGCGCTTCCGCAGGAAGAACGGCAGCGCGACGGCCATCAGCAGGTAGGCCAGCATGTAGCCGAAGGTGCCGATCGTGCCGGTGTAGGTGATCACGTTGAGCGGCGTCATCCCGGAGGCGACCAGGATGATCGGGACCACGAGCACGACCGGCGCGATGACGGCGATCGCCACGTGCGGGGTCTTGTACGTGGGGTGCGCCCGCCCCAGCGCCTTCGGCAGGATGTCCTCCTCGCCCATCGTGTAGAGGATGCGGGACGAGGCGTTGATGCAGGCGATCGTGACCGCGAAGAACGACGCCGTGATGCCCAGGTCGACGATCCAGGCGACACCGCCGAGCCCGTACTGCCCGGCCAGGTCGCTGATCGGCGCGCTGCTCTGGCTCAGCGCGTTCGGGTCGCCGAAGCCGCGCACCATCGTGTAGGCCGCGAAGACGTACAGGACGCCGACCAGCACCGCGCTGCCGAGCACGGCGCGCGGGATGGCACGGTGGGGGTTGCGCGCCTCCGCGCCGAGGCTGGCGGCGCTCTCGAACCCGACGAAGCCGAGCACGCCGAGCACGATCCCGAAGGCCACGCCGTCGAACGACAGCGTGGAGAGGTCGAACGGGGCCGTGGTGTCGCGGGCCCCGCTGCCGACCAGGACGGCGATCAGCACGACCAGGATGGCGGCGACCGAGACGATCTCGAGGACCAGCCCCACGCGTGTGGAGATCTTGATGCCGATGATCGCGAACGCGGCGGCCCCGATCGCGGCGACCGCCAGGATGATGCAGACGGCGAGCGTGCCGCCGACCGGCAGCCCCAGCGTGGTGAGGAAGCTGCCGAAGTAGATGGCGGTGCCGACCACTCCGATCATCGCGATGAACCCGTAGCCGATGACGAGCCCCCATCCGGCCGCGAACGCCCCGCCCGGGCCCAGGCCCCGCGCGACGTAGGAGTACAGCGACCCGGAGGAGGCGAACCGGCGCCCGAACTGCGTCGCGATCAGCCCGACCAGGATGACGACGACGGTCGCCGCCACGTAGGACAGCCACGCCCCCTGCCCGGCGTAGAGGGCGATCAGCGCCGGAGTGGTGGCCATCGCGGCGCTGGGGGCGATCCCCGCCACCGACTGCGCCATCACGTCGAGCTGGCTCATCGTCCCGTGGGCCAGCCCGGTGTCGGAGTGGACCGGGTGCGATCCGGCTCCCGCCGCGCTCACCCGGTCACCTCCTGCGTCGGGGCCGGGTGTCCGTCGCCGTGCCCGGCCTGTCCGTTCCCGGCGTGGCACGCCGGGGAGCGCGGCAGGTCCAGCGCCGGGTTGCCGTCGAAGAACCCGACCGGCTTGAGGGAGAACCCGATGGAGGTCACCGGCATGACCGGCCAGTCCTCCGGGCGGACCACGTGGTGGGCGCCGAAGGAGTACCAGACGACGACGTCCTCGTTCTCCAGCGGGCGGTCGGCCTTCTGGTACTCGAGCAGCCCGCCCGGCGAGCCGTGCTGGTTCGGGTAGTCGCCGGCGGCGTAGTTCTCCCGCGGGTCGTAGCG
The DNA here is from genome assembly GCF_040648315.1 of Pseudonocardia sp. NPDC049154. NCBI lineage: Bacteria > Bacillati > Actinomycetota > Actinomycetes > Pseudonocardiales > Pseudonocardiaceae > Pseudonocardia > Pseudonocardia sp. NPDC049154. Next base: position 23,380 of record NZ_JBEZDN010000077.1, on the reverse strand, counting down.
GGTGACCCACAGGTGCTTGTAGGCGAACTGCGCGCGGGAGAACGCCTGCGACCCCTCCTGCTGCAGGGGCAGCACGTTCTCGCCGGGCATCAGCTTGTAGCCGGTCGGCTGGCCGAGCTCGTTGACCTCGTTCGGGTTGACGACGTACCACACGCGTGCGACCAGCGGGTCGATCAGCCGCCGCGCCTCGCTCTCCCGCGACAGCGGCGTCTTCGTCGTCACCCAGGCGTTGCCGTACGGGTTGTCCGGCCCGGGCGGCACCGCGGCGGCGTCGACCTCGTAGACCGAGTTGCGGTCGCCGTCGACCTGCATGTCCAGCCGGACGTTGAAGAAGTGCTGGTGGTGCGGCCCGTACAGACCGGGCGCGACGACGACGCCGTGGCGCGGTTCCTCGCCGTCGGCCAGGGCGCCGGTGGAGAGGACGCCGGTCAGCTTCACCTCGAACTGGATGGTGCCGTCGGTGTAGAGGTACCAGAAGAAGCCGTACTCGTAGTTGCCGACGGTCGCGATGCAGGAGATCACCAGCCGGCGGGAACGGCGGACCTCCGCCTTCTCGGTGCGGAAGTCGGTGTGCTTCCAGCTGATCCCGTGGTCCTCCTCGTGCATGCAGATGGCGTTCGGGATCGTGACCGGCCGGCCCTCCTGGTCGTTGGCGGTGACGTCGAAGTAGAAGATCTCGCCGAGGCAGTCGCAGCCGAGGGTCAGCGGATTGAGCAGCACCCCGACCCCGTACTCGCCCTCGTCGAAGACGTTCTTGATCCGGTGCGTCGGCGCGGGGTCGCCGTAGGGGATGTACATCTCCGACAGCGAGGCGCGGTAGAGCACCGGCCGGAGCCGGCCCCGGTCCTCGTAACCCACCTGGTGCAGCACCAGGCCCTCGCGCGGGGTGTAGCCGACCCGCAACCGCCACTTCTGCCAGCTCACCGCGTGCCCGTCGACGGTGAAGCTCGGGCCCTCCGGCTGCGTGATCTCCAGCGGCTTCACGTCCTCGCGCAGCCGGGTGAACCCCGGCCGGTTGTCGCCGTCGAACATCAGCTCGGGCGCGTAGTTGCCCGACTTCGGCGGCAGCGGCACCACGCCGTGGTCGCGGACGTCGATGACCTCCATCTTGTCCATGTCGAGCAGCACGATCAGCCCCTCGACCGGTCGGGCGTAGCCGTTGTCGTCCTCCCGCGAGCGGACGAACGTCAACGGGCGGAGCAGTCGGCGGCCCGTGGGGTCGTCGATGTCGTAACCCGCCGCCCACGGGTCGATCATCGCCAGCGAGAAGTCGGTCACCCCTCGCCTGCGCATCGCCTCCTGCCATCGGGGATCGGACCGCGTGATCTCCTCGGCGCCGAAGAACTCCTCGAGCATCACACTGGGCTGGACGTCGTCGATCACCTCCCAGGAGACCACGACTCCACTGTCGAGCGAGACCACTGCTTCGACGGTCTGCTGGTGACGGCGGTCGTACAGGACGACGAAGGCCGCCCGTTCGGGAGTCGGACCGTCGCCATGGCCGTGGTCGAGGACCTCGCGCTTGGGGGGCTCGTGGAGCGTGACGGTCACGAAGCGGAGCCCCTGGTCGATCCGTCGCTCGGCGCGCAGGATCTCCGTGGTCCGGCGGATCTCGTCAGGAGCGAGCGGTGCCAGGGGATTCGCCGTTGCGGTTGCCTGCCGTGCGCTGACTGTCATCGGTACTCCTCGTCGTTGAGGCGTGGTACGTCGGCGCCGGGGCGGACCACGGACAGGTGTGCCGGTGCTGCGCGGGACACCTGCCCGATCAGAGTCAGAGCGTGACCGGGGTCGCCCGGGGAGGGGCGACGGCGCGGTTGCCCACGACCGTTCCGATCCTAGCCGTGACCTGCGAAAAAAAGGGGGGCGGAAATCCACTCGCGGAATCTGCCGATCCGTCGCTCACCGCACGATCCACACAATCCGAATCGGATCTTTCCGACAATTCGTGCAGGTTCCGCCTGCCCGGTGGAGCTGCGGCGCTCACTCCCGACGGTCATCGCCTCGCGCGTGCGGGCCGGAGCCCGTGCCGGTCTCCCCCGGACCCCGGGGGACGACCTCGAGGGCGAGATCTCGCAGCGTCCGGTAGGCGCGCCGGTCCCGTCGGTAGTACCACAGGTCGTAGATCAGCAGGTTGATCGGGACCCACAGGACCACCCAGGCGATCGTCTGCAGCCCGGTCGAGAGGGCGTCCTCGATCGAGCCCGGTTCCGTGGTCCCGAGGGCGCCGACCGCACCGTTGATGAACAGCACGGCGAGCAGCCCCCACAGGAGCGTGCGGATCCCGAGCCGCCGGACCCCGTCGAGGTCGTCGTTCAGTGCGGTGATCCGGCGGCGGCACTCCCGTGCCAGGGCGGCCCGGGCGCGCTCCTCGAGGCCGGGCGTGACGACGTCGGCCGGCAACCCGACGGTCACCCTCACGGTGGCCCGCCGCCTGGCCCGCTGGACCGCCCGCACCATCTGCTCGAGGCCGGGCCGCGGGTCGTAGGCCTCCAGCTCCGGCGCGAACGGGTCGAGCTGCGGAGCCTCGAACAGGTGCTCGATCCGCAGCATCGGGAGGTACAGGTCGACCTCGCGCGGGCGGCGCCGGAGCCTCACGACGTGAACCTAGCCCGCGGGCGACCCATCGGCGCAAGCAGCGCTCCCCGACCGGGTCAGGCCGACTCGTGCCGCAGCGTGGCCGGAGCGCCCCGGCTCCGGGCGGGCCGTCGTGCGATCACCAGCAACGCGATCAGGGCGAGCGGGAGGGCGATGTCGGCGTACAGCGCCGGCCCGGCGTTGTCGGGGGCCGCCATCGACGACCTGAGCGAGGCTGCCTCTCCCGCACCAGAAGCAGGCATAGCGAGCGAGGCCGCCCGCGCCCCTCCGGGGCAGTAGGAGGTGCGCAGGCGGCGGTCTCGCTCGTGTGGTCAGTCGGTTGGGGTGATCTGGACACCCTTCCAGCTCTGGTAACCGTCGATCGCGGGCGGATCGGAGATCGACTTGTCCTTCGCCACCACGCTCGGGTACGTGTAGAGAGAGACCGTCGAGCCGTTCTCGTAGCCCGCCCGCGCCGCGGCCTGCAGCTTCGCCTCGTAGTCGGGCGAGTCGATGGGCGTGGCGCGTACGACCTTGAGCGCCTCCTGGAACTGTGCCGATGTATAGGGCGAGCTGAGGTTCAGCACCCCGCCCGTGTCGTAGTGCTCCGTGAGCGCCTGGACGTGGGAGTCCCGACCGACATAGCCGAACAATGACGCGGCGAACTGCTTGCCGTAATAGCCCTTGGCCCAGTTGGCCTGGTCGAGCAGCCTGATGTTCGCGGTGATCCCGACGGCCTTGAGCTGGCCCTGGAGGACCTCGGCCGCCTGGTCGAAGTTGCCGGCGATGCCGTTGAGGTCGAACGAGATGGCGCCGTCGGCGTACCCGGCTTTGGCCAGGACGTCGCGCGCCCTGGCCGGGTCGTAGGTGTGTTCGGCGTTCAGCGCCGGGACGTAGGCGGGGTGTCCCTCCGGGAACGGCTGGTGGGCGGGTTGCGCCAGGCCGAAGCCGAGCTTGGTGGCGAACTCGTCAGGGTTGACGGCGTAGCGGACGGCCTCACGCACGGCGGGGTCGTCGAAGGGCGCCTTGTTGACGTTGAGGCTCAGGAAGCTCGAGCCCCAGTGCCGGTCTGTGCTGGCCAGGACGTCGTATCCGGCGCGCTCGGCCTCCTCGGCCTGCTGGGGGTCGAGCTGCGCCCAGTTGTAGACCCCGGACTGCAGCCCCGCCACCAGCGTCGACGGGTCGATCCCGAAGTTGATCTCGATGCGGTTCACCTTGATGTTCGCCGCGTCCCAGTAACCGTCCCACTTCTCCAGGACGATCTTCGACTCCGGGTCGTACGACACCACCTTGAACGGCCCCGCACCCACCGGCGCCGCCGTGTTCAACTTCCCCGGATCCTGCGCCGCAGTCCTGCTCGGCAACATCCCGCCCCGCACCGCCAGCAGGTACGGGATCTGATAATCCTGCTGTCCGAGGTCCAGCCGGACAGTGAGCGGGTCGACCACCGTGGCGGTCTTGACGTTGTTGTACGAGCCCTTGAGCGCCGAGTTCTCCTGCGTCTTGATCCGCTCGATGTTGAACTTCACCGCCTCGGCGTCCACCGGGGTCCCGTCCTGGAAGGTCAACCCCGGCTTGAGCTTGATGGTGATCTGGTCTCCGGCCGCGTTGTACTCGTAGCCCTCGGCGAGCGCGGGCACCACGTGCCGCTCCCCGTCGATGGTGAACAGCGACTCGTAGATCGGGGTCAGCAGGATCGTCGCCGAGGTGGAGCCCGTGACGACGGGGTCCCAGTTCGCCTGGATCTGCTTGGTGCCCCACTTGATCGTCGCGTCCGTCGTGTTCCCGCCGCTCGGCGAGCCTCCGCACCCCGCGACGACCATGGCGATCACGGCCACCACGGCGGCCACCACAGCGGTCGTGGACCGCCTCCTCTTGAGCAGTCTCATGTCTCTCCGATGAGGGAAGGGGTGCTGTGCGCGGGCTGCCAGCCCAACTCTGGGGCGATCTGTGTGGCGATGAGCTCGAGGGCCCGGATCGCGGCGTCCTGGTCCGGCACGGCCGGGTTGAACTGGGTGATGAGGTCTGTGGCGACCGGCAGCACTCGTTCCCGCTGCAGTTCGGCGACGATCTCGTCGGGGTGGCCGTAGAACGAGTGAAAGCGGCGCAGGGCCTCGTCGACGCCGAGGCCGGGCGGGAACTGGCCCTGCTGGGCGAACCGGAGCGCCGCGCGGTGCACGTCGTCGCCGATCTGGGCCAGCGCGGTCCGCCGGTCCGCCGCGGGGAAGACGAAGCGTGACAACCCGATCCGGGGCGCGCGGAGCCTGTCCCAGGCGGCCAGGTAGGTGTCGGCCCACGGTCGCTGGACCTCGTCGGTGGGTGCGTCGTAGCCGTAGGTGGCGCGGTTGAGCAGCAGCTGGGAGCCGGCGTGCGCAGCGTGTTCGGCCCCGGGGCCGCTGAAGACGCCCTGCCAGATCCGGTCGGTGAAGTCCGCGGGGGGCGGCTGGACGGTGAACCCGGGGGCGCCGACCTCCTCGTTCGCCAGTGCCTTGCGCAGGACCGCAAGGTTCTCGGTGGTCAGCTCCCGCTTGCGAGCCACGTCGCGTCCGAACGCGGCGTACTCGGTCTCGCTGTAGCCGCTGCCGACCCCGACCTCGACCCGACCTCCGCTGAGGGTGTCGACGACCGAGACGTCCTCGGCCAGCCGGATCGGGTCCTCCAGCGGCAGGACCGTGACGGCGGTGGCCAGCCGGATCCGGGTGGTGCGGGCGGCGGCGTGGGCCAGGAACGGCCACGGCGAGGACAGGCCGCCGCCCCCGGCGGAGACGTGGTGTTGGGCCACCCAGCCGACGTCGAAACCGAGCTCGTCGGCGACGACGAACAGTTCTTGGGCGTTGCGATAGGCCTGTGCCGCGTCGTCGCGTCCCTGGACGTGGGTGAGGAAGCCGAGCCGGAACCGGGGAACGGCTCCGGCCGGGCCGGTCCCGTTCAGAGCGCCGCCGTTCGGGCTGCTGCCGTCCGCGGTGCTGCCGTTCGGGCCACTTCCGTTCGGGCCGCTCATCGGGCGTGCGCCAGGCTGCGGTCGAGGGTGTGGCGGTTCGGCGGTATCGGCAGGCCGAGGTTGCCGCGCAGCGTGTCCGACTCGTACGCCGTGCGGAACAGGCCGCGTCGCTGCAGTTCCGGCACGACACCGTCGACGAACCAGGTGAAGTCCTCGTCGTTGCGGAACGCGAGGTTGATGCCGTCGAAGGCCCCCGCCTCGAACCAGCGCTCGATGGTGTGCGCCACGGTGGTGGGCGACCCGAGGAACGGTGGCTCCGGGCGCTGCGCGAACGCCTCGGCGACCTGGCGGAGCGTCAGTCCTTCGTCCTCGGCCCGCGCGATGATCGCCGCGGCGCCGGTCCGCCCGCCGTTGGCCGCGAGGTGGGCCACGTCGGGGAAAGGTGCGTCGAGGTCGTAGCGGCTGAAGTCGTGGGCGCCGAAGGCGCGCCCCAGCAATGCGAGGCTACGGTCGAAGTCCCGGTCCTCCTCGTCGATCTCCTGGGCACGCCGCCGGGCCGCGGAGTCCGTGCCGCGGACGATCGGCGCGCCGTGGACGAGGACCTTGACGTGATCGGGTTCACGGCCCGCCGCGGCGATGCGCCGTGTGATGTCGGCGTAGTAGGCGCGCGCGTCGTCGAAGGTGCCGCCGGGGGCGAAGATGCCCTCGGCGACCTGTGCAGCGAGGGTCCGCCCCTCCTCGGACACCCCGGCCTGGAAGATCACCGGCTGGCCCTGCGGCGACCGCGAGAGGTTGAGCGGTCCGGCGACCCGGAAGTGCTCGCCGACGTGGTCGAGTGCGTGCAGCTTGTCGGGGTCGAGGAACACGCCGCGTTCGACGTCGGCCGGGAACGCGTCGTCCTCGTAGGAGTCCCACAGGCCCCGCACGACCCGCACCGACTCCAGCGCCCGCCCGTAGCGCGTGGGGTAGTCGAGGTGCTCGTCGAGCCCGTAGTTGCGGCTGGTGCCGGTGTCGAAGCTGGTGACGACGTTCCACCCGGCTCGGCCGCGGCTGATGTGGTCGAGCGAGGCGAACCGTCGTGCCACGTTGAACGGCGAGTTGTAGGTGGAGCTCAGTGTGCCGACCAGGCCGAGGTGGGTGGTGTGGGTGGCGACCGCGGAGAGCAGGGTCAGCGGCTCGAGCCGGTTGAGGTAGTGCGCCGGGTAGGTCGCGTTGATGAATTGGCTGTCGACGATGAACAGCGCGTCGAACAGCGCCTGCTCGGCCGTCCTTGCCTGCCGGATGTAGTAGTCGATGTCGATGCTGGCGTTCTTGGCGACGCTCGGGTCTTTCCACAACCCGTGCTGCCCGGGGCCGCCCACACCGTAGGGGTGCAGGGCGAGGTGGAGCCTGCGGCTCATGAACGTGCCTCCGTGATTCAGTGCGGAAGGGCTGCTCAGGCCCGGACCCGTTCGCGGCGGGCGATCTCGGGCAGCCCGGCGCGCAGCCGCTCCAGGAAGAGCACGACGGTCGCGGCCGCCGTGCGGTGGCTCTGGTCGTTGAGGGCGTCGTGGCGACCACCCACGATCGCCACCAGCTCGGCCTCGCCGAGACGGGCGTACCAGTCGCGCACGGTGTCCACCGTCCCGAGTGGGTCGGCCGTGCCGTGCAACCCCAGCACCGGGATCTCGATCCGCTCCGGGATCGCGGTCCGGATCCAGGCCGCCGGGACGGGCTCGGCGAGCGCGCCTCGGCGGACCGCGGCGCCGTCGAGTACGCCGAGGTGGACCGGGCAGGCGGTGCGCGCATCCAGCTCCTCCGCCCAGCCGGCGGGTCCCTCGGTCGACGCGACGGGCAGTCCGGCCAGCACGAGGGCGTCCACGCCGGGCAGGCCGTCGGCGACGAGCGCGGCGGCGAACAGCGCTCCGGTGTCGGATCCGACCAGAACCCGCGGGTGCGGGCCCGACCCCGCGTCCGCGAGCACCGCGCGGACCCGCTCGGTGGTCTGTTCGGAGTCGGTGGTGGGCTCGGGCACCACCAGGACCCGGTAGCCGTCGGCCGAGAGCCGCCGTCCCAGGCGGGCGTAGATGCCGGCCTGCTCGCCGCGTCCGGGAAGCACGATGAGGGTGCCCCGCGGGACCACGCCGTCGGGCTCGCTCCACTCGGCCAGCGTCGGGCTCTCGGCCGCCGCGGTCATCGGGCCGCCTCTCGTCCACCGCGCAGCACCGGGGTCTGCTCTCCCGCCTCGACCGCGAACGGGAGGCGGTTGCCCGCGGGGGCGAGCGGGCAGGGCGCGTGGTCGGTGTAGGCACATTGCAGGTTCCCTGCGCGGTTGAAGTCCACCGCCAACGCGCTCTCCCCCGCCTCCGGCAGGGGCAGGGCCAGCGAGCGGCTCGCTGCGTAGGTGGTGACCCCGCTGGTGGCGTCGGTGAACAGCAGGATGCCCAGCCCGGGGTCGTCGTCGCGGGCGAACACGACGAGCCGGTGCTCGTCGCCGTCGACGGTCAGGACGAGCTCGCCGACCGCTTCGTGGGTGTGCTCGATGCCGTCGACGGCGGCGCGGACCTGCTGGGGCCGCCCCTGCGGGTGGCGTTCGAACACCGCGGGGAGGATCCAGGCCGGGTCGTGGTCGTAGGCGGGGGTCTCCACGTAGTCCGTGCGCAGCCGGTAGGTGGGGTCGAGCGGGCGGAGCAGGTCGCGTCCGCCGCGGCGGGACAGCTCCAGCACGACGTCGCCGACCTGCGCGGCCCAGCGGAACTCCCGCTCGGCGACCGGGCCGAACTCGTGCCGCCCGGTCGTCTCGGCGCCGTCTGCCAGCAGGGTCTCCCCCGCCGCGAGCTCGACGACGGGCCCGTCGGGACCGGTGGACCATGCCCCGGGGACGCCGGTGAAGGTGTGGGGTTCGCGTTCGAGGAAGTGCACGGCGCGGTAGGCGAGGTAGCCGTGCGGGTCGCGGCGGCGGCGTTCGTTCTCCGCCCGCCACCGCGACCATTCCGCTGCTCGGGTGGCGGGGTCGAGGGTCTGGGTCATCTCCGGATGCTCCTTCTCGGTCCTTCGTTGATCAGCGGCGATCAGGCCGCGGCGTGCGCGACGGCGGGCCGGACCCGCGGGTGGATCTCCTGCGCCACCTGCCGCAGCCCCTCGCGGAAGGCGTGGGTCCCCGCGGAGACCGGGAGGGAGAACAGCCGGTCGGTGGAGCGGACGAACGCCTCGTCCTGGGAGAGCTGCTCGATGACCTCGTCCGGGCTGCCGTACTTGACGTTGAGCGCATCGAGGTACTCCTGCGGGCCGGACGGGGTCGTTCCCGCCGGGACCCGGAACCGCGTGGGGTGGGCCTCCAGCTCCGCGGCGATGAGGGCGATCGCCTCCGCGCGGGAGGCCGCGGGGAGCACTCCCCGGGAGATGCCGATGCGCGGCTCGACGCCGGCGGGTAGCGCGCCCAGGTACTCGTCGATGAGCGCGGACTGCACTCGGCCGGGGTCGCCCTCGGGGGTCAGCCGGAACAGCAGCAGCCCGTCTCCGGACCGCCCGATCGCGGCCGCGGTCCGCGGATTTCCGGTCGCCTGCCACAGCCGCCCGCCGATTCCGGCGGTCGGCGGGTAGAGCGGGATCTGTTCCCCGTCGGCTGTCACGCCGTGGTCGATGGCGCGCCGCAGGCCGTCGAGTGCGTCGGCGTAGAGGATCTCGCGGTCGCCCTCGGACAGGCCGAAGGCGCTGAAGATGGCCGTCGACTGCGGGTTGCTCTTGCCCACCCCCAGCTCGAGTCGCCCGTCGCTCAGGGCGTCGACGAACGCCGCGGTCTCGGCGACCCGGATCGGGTTGTCGAAGGCCAGTGGCAGTACCGCGGTGCCGAGCCGGATGCGCCCGGCGACCTGGGCGGCCGCAGCGAGGAAGGACAGCGCGTGGGGTAGCCCGAGGATTGTGAAGTGGCCTTCGGCGACCCAGGCGGTCTCGAAGCCGAGCCGTTCGGCCAGGCGGACCGAGTCCAGCGCGTCGGTGTAGACCCGGCCGGGCTCGGGATCGGTGGGGACGGTCAGGAAGAACGACAGCCCACGGACGGCAGGTTCGGCGGGGGTTGCGGTCACGGGAACCTCCGGGTGAGGGGTTCGGGGCGTCATGATGCGGCCGCCTCGGCCAGCGGCCGCAGGCTCGCCCGGGCGTCGTCGGCCCGGGCGAGGGCGAGGTCGAGGACCGCGCCCGCGTCGAGCGCGGTGCCGTCGCCTCGCCACGCCACGTGGGCGTCGGGCCGGATCAGTGCGTACGGCGCGCCGTAGCGCTGGCGCGCCACGGCGTCGGGCAGGTGGATCACCTCGAGCTCCAGGCCGCGGGCGTCGGCGGCGTCCTCGAAATCCGCCACGGCGGCGGAGTCGGGGGTGAGCACGAGAAGCGCCAGGTGTGAGCCGAGGCGGTCGTAGAGGGTGAAGCCGAAGGGGTCGAGGTTGCCGTTGGGGGCGCGGTGCCCGGGCCGCCCGTCCTCGGTGTAGGTGTGGGCGTCCCAGGGCTCCTCCGAGGTGCGCTGCCCGTCCTCGTACCAGACGACCGACGAGTCGTCGTAGCGTTCGTCGAACACCACCCCCAGCGGGAACGCGTGCTCCGCGCCCAGGAGCTCCCCGATCCGTGCTCGGCGCCGTGCGGCGTCGTCGGTGGTGTCGTCATCCGCAGGCACACCGATCTCGCGGATCCGCCGGTACACCTGCGCTCCGGCCCGCTCCCGCGCGAGCGCGTAGTCCGCCACCCGCTGGTTGTGCGGGCGGCGTTCCTGGTCGTAGGAGCGCAACAGGCCCTCCCCCGCCTCCCCGCGCAGCACGGCGGCGAGCTTCCACCCGAGGTTGGCGACGTCGCCGAAGCCTTCGCACAGGTTCCCGCCGGGGGTCCGCACGTGGGCGGCGTCGCCGACCAGGGCGATCCGGTCCTGATAGAAGGTCTCGGCGATCCGGGTGCTCGTGAAGAACGAGGTCTGCGACACGACCTCCAGCTCGAGGTCGAACCCGAACGCCTCCCGCACGTGGGCGATCAGCTCGGCCTCGGTGGGCTGGTGGTCGAGGGGGAAGGGGCCGGCGTAGGTGCGCCAGTCGGTCTCGTTCAGCGCCGCGAGGAAGCCGGTGTAGCGGTCGTTGTAGATGATCGAGGTGCCCGGCACGAACGGTCGGCCGAGCAGCGTCGAGACGTCCGACGCGGTGCGCACGATGACCCGGAAATGCCGTTCGGTGGCGTACTCCCCGGAGCGCGGGATGCCGGCCAAGGTGCGGACCGTGCTCTTGGAGCCGTCCGCTCCGACGACGTAGCGGGACCGCACGCTACGGGTGTCGCCCGTCTCGACCTCGACGAGGTCGGTGGTGACGCCTTCGGCGTCGACTGTCAGGCCCTCGACCCGCCAGCCTCCGGACACGACGGTCCCGACTTCGGCGAGCCGATCGAGGAACACCTTCTGCAACACCGTCTGCGGCCTGCGCAGCGTGCCGTACGCGGACGGGGAAGCGGACGGGCGCCCGACGCGGCCGAGGTCGAAGGACCGCTCGACGCTGCCGCCCAGCTGGTGTCCGATGAGCGAGGTCAGGAGCAGGTTGCCGGTGTTCCACTCCGGCGGGAAGGTCCATTCGTCGCGGATCCGGTCGAGCACCCGCCACTTCGCGAAGATCTCCAGGACGCGGGCGTTGTAGCCAGCGGCTCCGGCGCGGACCAGGGTGGCCTCGGTCGCGGCGTCGACGACGGCCGCGCGGACGCCGTGGCGGGCCAGCTCCATGGCTGTGCCGAGCCCGCTCGGGCCCGCACCGACGACAAGGACGTCGACGACGTCGGAGCCGGTGGCCGGCTCGGCGCGGGGGAACTCGAGGACGTCGACCTGCCGCCTGCCGCGGCTGATGTCATTGCGTGCCGGCATGCCCTACCTCCGCCGTCCGGTCGTGGTCTGCTCGTCCGCACCGGCGGATCCGCCGGAGGGGCCGGCCGTCGGGCCGGCGGCGAGCGGGTGGGGGGAGAGCCCGAGGTTCTCCCGGAACGTCTCGTGGGCGTACTCGCGGCGGAACCGCCCGCGGTCCTGCAGCTCGGCCACGACGCCTGCGGTGAACTCGACGAATCCCGTGGGCAGCACCGCCTCCAGCGCCGCGAGCAGCGGTTCGACGGCGAGCTGTTGGTCGAGCTCACGTCGGCGCTGCCGGGCCTCGGCCTCGGTGGCACCGAGGATGACGAACAGCCCGGGCAGGACGAGCAGGTCCTCGGGTCGGCGCCCGTTCGCCGCGGCCAGTCCCTTGACCTCAGCGGTGAAGGTCCGGGCGAGCTCGGGGACCCGCTGGGAGGTGAACAACGCGTCCGCCCACCGGGCGCCGAACTCCATGCTCCGACGCGACGCACCCGCGTGGAAGAGGACCGGGCGCTGACCGCGGTACCCGCCCGGCAGCGGCAGCACGCCCTCGCTCCGGTGGAACTCCCCGTCCAGCCGCACGGGGCGGGTTCGGGCGGCGTCGATGTAGGTGTCCGCGGCCGCGTCGGCAACCACGGCGTCCTCGGGTAGCGACGCCCACAGTGCGTCCACTGCCGAGACGAACTCCTCGGCGCGGCGGTAGCGGGTGTCGTCGTCGGGTTGCTCGCCGAGTCCGAGCGCCCGCCGGGTGACCTCCTCCTGGCTGGTCACGATGTTCCACGCGGCCCGGCCTCGGCTCACGTGGTCGAGGGTGGCGATCGCTCTGGCGCGCGTGAACGGGTCGCCCTGCAGTGCCGGGTTCGTGGCGACCAGCCCGATATGGTCGGTCTCGCGGGCCAACGCCGCGAGCAGGACCACGGGGTCCGCCCCGCGCCAGGGCCTGCGGTGGGAGGGCTCGTCGAGGACGCCGAGGCGGTCGGCGATGAAGATCGCGTCGAAGCGGGCCTGCTCGGCGAGTCGTGCGATCTCGATGTAGTAGTCGATGCCCGACAGCCAGTCGGCGGTCGGCGGGAGGGTCTTCCAGGCGGCGTCGTGCCGCCCGGTGGCCTGCAGGTTCAGGCAGAGCCTGACCTGTTTCGGCGCAGCGGACACGGGTGGTCTCCGGAGGGGTACGGGTCGGATCAGGACACGGTCGCGAGCTCGGCTCGCAGCCGCGCGCGGCGGCCGCGGTCGGCCGCGCCGGAGGTGAGCGTCGGGGCGGAGCCCACGAGCAGCCGGGTGTACGGGTGTTCGGGGGCGGTGATGACCTGGGCGGTCGGGCCGTCCTCGACGATCCGGCCGTCGTGCAACACGATCGTCCGGTCGGTGACCCCGGCGATGGATCCGAGGTCGTGGGAGATGAACAGCAGCGTGATGTCGGTGGTGGCGCGCAGCCGCTCCAGCAGCTGCAGGATCCGCACCCGGTTCGCCGAGTCCAGCGCGCTGACCGGCTCGTCGAGCAGCAGCAACCGCGGCCCGGTCACCAGGGCCCGCGCGATGGCGACCCGCTGGCGTTGGCCACCGGAGAGCTGGGCGGGGAAGCGGTCGAGCAGCGCGGTGTCGAGCTCGACGGCGGCGAACTGGGCCCGTACCGCCTCGTCGATCTCGGCGCGGCTCAGCTCACGGCGGATCTCCAGCGGCTCCGCCACGGCGCCCTGCACGGTCTGGTCGGGGTCGAGACTGCGCAAGGGGTCCTGGAACACATACTGCGCGACGCCGCTGCGGCCGAACTCGCGTCGCTCCCGCCGTGACAGCCGGGCGACGTCTCGGCCGACGACGCGCACCGAGCCCGCCGTGACAGGGGCCAGTCCGAGTACCGCGCGGGCGAGGGTGGACTTGCCCGCACCGGACTCGCCGATGACCCCGACGGCCTCTCCGGGCAGCAGGGTCAGTGCGGCGCCGGTCAGGGCCTGCTTGCGCGCGTGGCCGCGCCCGAAGGCGACGTCGAGGCCCTCGATCTGCAGGATCGGTTGCGGTTCAGACATGGTTCAGCTCTCCCGCCGGGCGCATCTCGTCGGTGGTCCCCAGGTAGCGCTCCAGCCCGTACTGCTCGTGCTCGTCGACGAGCAGCCGGGTGTAGTCCTCCTGCGGGTCGTGCAGGATGCGGGCGGTCGGGCCCTGCTCGACGACGTGGCCGTCCCGCAGTACCAGCACCTCGTCACAGAGCTGGGCCACGACGGCGAGGTCGTGGGAGACCAGGACCAGCGCCAGGCCGAGTCGCTCGGTGAGCTCGGCCAGCAGGTCGAGGATCTCGGCCTGCACGGTGGCGTCGAGCGCGGTCGTCGCCTCGTCGGCGATGAGGATCTCGGGATCGAGCGAGATCGCGATAGCGATCAGCACTCGCTGCAGCATGCCGCCGGAGAGCTCGTGCACGTACTGCCGGTACACCTGCTCGGGGTCGCGCAGGTGCACGGCGTCGAACAGCTCCACGGCGCGGCGGCGGGCGTCCTTGCGGGCCAGGCCCCCGCGCACCCGCAGCACCTCCTGCAGCTGCTTGCCCACCGGGATGGACGGGTTGAGGTAGGAGGCGGGGTCCTGGAAGACCGCCCCGATCGACGCGCCCCGCAGGGCCGTCCAGTCGCGGCGGTCGAGGGTCGAGACGTCTCGTCCGAGCAGCGTGATGGAGCCCCCGGACACCTCGATCAGGTTCGGCAGGATGCCGAGGACGGCCCGGCAGGTGAGTGACTTGCCGCTGCCGGACTCCCCGACGATGCCCACGACCCGCCCGCGGCGCAGCCGCAGGCTGACCCCGTGGACCAGCTCGGTGTCGCTGAGGTCGTCGTGGATGCGGACGTCTTCGAGGACGAGCACGTCCTCCGGGTGTGCCTGGGTCACGGGTTCGGCGGCGTTGTGCACTGTGGGGGCCTGCGTCATCAGGTCTCCTTCGGTGGTTCTGGGGGCCGTCACGCCGCGACCCTGCGCGCCTTGTTGGCCTTGGCGGCCCGCGCGCCGACCAGCACGCGACCGGACTGGCCCGCGGCGTCCCGGATGGCGTCGGCGAGCATGTTGAAGGCGAGCACGGTGATCAGGATGATCACGGCGGGGAACACCGGGGCGTAAGCCTTCTGCGGCAGGTAGTCCAGGTCGGAGGCGAGGATGCCGCCCCAGGTCGGGGTGGGCGGCTGCACGCCGATGCCGAGGAAGGTCAGGCTCGAGATGACCACGAGTCCGACGCCGAGGGTGGTCGCCAGCGTGATCGCAATGGGCGGCAGCACCTTCGCCCACACGTGCCTCCGCACGATCCATCCGGTCGACGCCCCGGCGAGCAGCGCCGCTTCGACGTACTGGGAGCGGGCGACGCTCAGTGTCGCCGCCCGGGCCACCCGGTAGAACAGAGGGGCGACCAGTAGGCCCACCGCGATCATGGCCTGGGTGATGCCGTTGCCCAGCAGGGCGGTCATGGCCACCGCGAACACCAGGAACGGCAGCGCGACGAGGGTGTCGATCAGGCGCAGCGAGACCCACTCGAAGACCGACCCCAGGTAGACCGAAAGGATCCCCGGGATGGTTCCGAGCACCAGTGCGATGCCGGTGACCTCGAGGGTGCTCATGATGCTGAGCGGGGCGCCCGCGAGGATGCGGCTCAGCACGTCCCTGCCCGTGTAGTCCGTGCCGAGCCAGTGCGCGGCCGACGGCGGGGCGAGGGTGAGGTCGGACCCCTGCAGCGGGTCGTAGGGCGCCAGTGCCGGGCCGAACACCGTGATCACCGCGATGATCAGCAGCACTCCGAGCGCGACGCGGGCGCTCGGGAGGCGCAACAGAACCTTGACCATCTGTCAGACCCCCCGGGCCGCGGCCGGCGAGAGCCGGTTGAGGACGATGTTCACCACGAGGTTGAACACCACGACGAGGACCACGGACACCACGAGCACGCCTTGCACGGCGGGGACGTCCCCGCGGATCGCCGCCTGGGTGGCGAAGACCCCGTAGCCGGAGAGGCCGAAGATCGCTTCGGTGACGACCGCGCCGCCCAGCAGCGCCGGGAACTTCAGGCCGAGGACGGCCAGGGCCGGTCCGATCCCGTTGCGCAGCACGTGGACGAAGAAGATCCGGCGTGGTCCCAGGCCGCGGACGACCGCCCCGGTCACGTAGTTCTCCCGCTTGGCGGACACGAGCCCGTCCCGCAGCTGGCGGGCCACGTCGGCGACGGTGTCGAAGCTGAGCGCGAGCGCCGGGAGGATCAGGTGCGCCAGCCAGGGCCCCAGGCCCGCCTCGATCGGCACGTAGCCCGCGGCGGGCAGCAGGTCCAGGCTCACGGCGAACACCGCGACCAGCGCGATGCCGACGACGAACGGCGGCAGCACCGAGATGGTCGTGGTGAACCCGGTGACCGCCCGATCGATCCAGGTGGCGTGGAAGCGTGCCGCGAGCGCGCCCAGGGCGAATCCGGCGACGACGCCGATCACCAGGGCCACCCCGGCGACGGAGAGGGTGATCACGGCCCGGTCCAGGAGCACCTCGGCGACGCTGTGCCCGTTGAACCAGCTCTCCCCCAGGTCGAAGTGGAGGATGTCGCCGAGCCAGTCGACGTACTGCACCAGGAACGGCCGGTCCAGGCCCCACTCGTGCTCGACGGCCGCGACGGCCTCCGGGGTCGCCGCGTCACCGAGCTGGATGTAGGCGGGGCTGCGGCCCGAGAGGTGGCCGAGCAGGAAGGTGAAGAAGGTGCCGAGCAGGAAGACCGGCACGAACACGGCCAACGGCCTGCCGACCGAGACCAGCAGCCGCCGCCCCCGGGCGCGCACGGCGGACCTCGTGTGGGTGTCCACTACTCCGCCCCGGGGGTGAACTGGACGCCCTTCCAGCTCTGGTAGCCGTCGATGGCGGGCGGGTCCGAGATCGA
This sequence comes from Pseudonocardia sp. NPDC049154, assembly GCF_040648315.1. Lineage (NCBI taxonomy): Bacteria > Bacillati > Actinomycetota > Actinomycetes > Pseudonocardiales > Pseudonocardiaceae > Pseudonocardia > Pseudonocardia sp. NPDC049154. The sequence goes on along the minus strand of NZ_JBEZDN010000077.1, from coordinate 7,144 downwards.
CTTGGCCTTGGCCGTGACGCTCGGGTACGTGTACAGCGAGACCGTCGAGCCGTTCTCGTAGCCGGCCTGGGCGGCTGCCTGCAGCTTCTCCTCGTAGTCCGGTGCGTCGATCGGGGTGGCGCGGACCGCCTTGAGCGCCTCCTGGAACTGCGGCGAGGTGGTCGGCGAGCTGAGATTCAGCACCCCGCCTGCGTCGTAGTGCTCGGTGAGCGCCTGCACATGGGAGTCCCGTCCCACGTAGCCGTAGAGGGAGGCCGCCTGCTGCTTGCCGAAGTAGCCCTTGCCCCAGTTGGCCTGGTCCTGCAGGCGGATGTTCGTGGTGATGCCGACGGCCTTGAGCTGCTGTTGCACCAGCTCGGCCGCCTGGTCGAAGTTCCCGGCGATGCCGTTGAGGTCGAAGGAGATCGCGCCGTCGGCGTACCCGGCCTTGGCCAGGACGTCGCGTGCCTTCGCCGGGTCGTACGGGTGCTCGGAGTCCAGCGCGGCCACGTAGGCCGGGTGCCCCTCCGGGAAGGGCTGGTGCGACGGCTGGCCCAGGCCGAAGCCGAGCTTGGTGGCGAACTCGTCCGGGTTGATCGCGTACCGGACCGCCTCCCGCACCGCGGGATCGGTGAACGGGGCCTTGTTGGCGTTGAGGCTCAGGAAGGTCGAGCCCCAGTGCCGGTCGGTGTCGGCCAGGATGTCGAAGCCCGCCTGCTTCGCCTCATCGGCCTGCTGCGGGTCGAGCTGCGCCCAGTTGTAGACCCCGGACTGCAGCCCCGCCACCAGCGTGGACGCGTCGATCCCGAAGTTGATCTCGATGCGGTTCACCTTGATGTTCGCCGCGTCCCAGTAACCGTCCCACTTCTCCAGGACGATCTTCGACTCCGGGTCGTACGACACCACCTTGAACGGCCCCGCACCCACCGGCGCCGCCGTGTTCAGCTTGCCCGGATCCTGAGCAGCGGCCTCGCTCGGCAGCATCCCGCCCCGCACCGCCAGCAGGTAGGGGATCTGGTAGTCCTGCTGCCCGAGGTCCAGCCGGACAGTGAGCGGGTCGACCACCGTGGCGGTCTTGACGTTGTTGTAGGAGCCCTTGAGCGCCGAGTTCTCCTGGGTCTTGATCCGCTCGATGTTGAACTTCACCGCCTCGGCGTCCACCGGGGTCCCGTCCTGGAAGGTCAACCCCGGCTTGAGCTTGATGGTGATCTGGTCTCCGGCCGCGTTGTACTCGTAGCCCTCGGCGAGCGCGGGCACCACGTGCCGCTCCCCGTCGACGGTGAACAGCGACTCGTAGATCGGCGTCAGGAACAACGTGGCGCCGGTCGACCCGGTGACGATCGGATCCCAGTTGGCCTGGGCCCACTTGGTCCCCCATCGGATGGTCGAGTCGGTGCCCGACCCACCCCCGGCGGAGCCCCCGCAGCCCGCCAGGACCATCCCGAGCACCGCGACGACCGCCGCCACGACGGCGGCGGACCGCCCGGACCTGCTGTGCAGTCTCATGACTCTCCGATGTGGTGGATCAGGCGCTCAGGCGCGCGGCCTGCGCGCGGGCAGCGGTGTGGACGTTGGGGGGCACGGGCAGACCGAGGTTGCCGCGAAGCGTGCTCGCCTCGTAGGCGGTGCGGACCACACCCCGGTTGCGCAGGATCGGCAGCACCTCGTCGGTGAACCGGGCGAAGGCGCTCGGCACGGTGACGTGGATGTTCAGGCCGTCGAGCGCACCGGCCTCGAACCATTCCTGGATCCGGTCGGCGACCGTCTCGGCGGCACCCACGAACGGCGACGGCGCGGGTCCGGAGAAGCGTCGCACGGTCTGCCGCAGCGTCAGCCCCTCCTCCCGGGCGACCCGGACGATGGTGGCCGTCTGGCTGCCGAAGTTGTTGTGTCCCAGGTGGGTCACGTCCGGGAACGGGGCGTCGAGGTCGTAGCGTCCGAAGTCGTGCCAGCCGAAGGGTCTGCCGAACTGGGCCAGGTCGCGCGCGAAGTCCCGATCGTTGCGTCGCCGGTCCTCGATCTCTCGGGCCTCGGCGTCGGTGTCCGCCACGATCGGTTCGACGCCCGGGAGGATACGGACGTGCTGGGGGTCGCGACCCTTCGCCGCGGCTCGCCGGCGGATGTCCTCGGCGAAGGCAACGCCCTCCTCGATCGTCGCCTGGTGGGTGAAGATGCCCTCCCCGACAGCCGCACCGAGATCGCGGCCCTCCTCGGAGTTCCCGGCCTGGAAGATGACCGGATGCCCCTGAGGGGACCGGATCAGGTTCAGCGGACCGCGGACGCGGAAGTGCTCGCCCTCGTGGTCGAGCCGGTGCAGGCGCGAGGGATCGACGAAGACGCCGGTCTCGACGTCGCGGGGGAACGCGTCGTCCTCGTAGGAGTCCCACAGCCCCTGACACACCCGGACCGACTCGAGAGCCCGCGCGTAACGGGTGGGGTGGTCGTAGTGCTCGTCGAGACCGAAGTTCGCTGCGGTGCCGCCGTCTCCGGTCGCCACGACGTTCCAACCGGCGCGGCCGCGACTGATCACATCCAGCGACGCGAAGCGGCGGGCGAGGTTGAAGGGGCTGTTGTAGCTGGTACTGACGGTGCCGACCAGCCCGATGTGCGTCGTGGTCACCGCGAGCGCGGACAGCAGGGTGAACGGTTCGAGGCGGGCGAGGTAGTGCGGTGGGGAGTCGGGGGTGATGTAGGCGCTGTCGACGATGAAGACGAGGTCGAACAGCGCCGCCTCCGCCTGGCGGGCCCGGGCGATGTACCAGTCGACGTCGACGCTGGCGTCCCCCGGGATCTCGGGGTGCGTCCAGACGTCGTGTTGGCCGGGGCCTCCGACGCCCATCAGGACGGCACCGAGTTTGAGCTGACGGGCCATGGCTCGTCCTTTCACGGTGAGGAGATCGGGTGCGGACGCGAGTCAGCGCGCCGGCGCGCCTCGTCGCGCGCCGACGCGTCAGTACGTCAGCAGGGATCAGAACCCGAGCGGGTCCACGACGGGACCGCTCAGCGACGCCGGTGCGGCGTCAGCGAAGGTCGAGACGACACGTGGCGGTACAGGTGCGGGCGAGGTCGACCGCCAGCCGCCGGGTCAGTCCGACGAAGAAGCCACGCGCGCATGCGCCACCCGACCGGGTGAGCGAGGCAAGGGCGCGGGCCGAAGACACGCCACGATGGTGACACTTCGTCATCCGCATCGTCCAACTCGGGGATCCGATCACTTTCGATAGGATTTCCCGATCTATTCTGCTGGACTGACGTCGTGTCCTCTCAGACTCGCACACTCGACGTCGTGCCGCTGCGAAGCTTTGTGGCGGTCGCGGAGTATGGGGGTTTCCATCGAGCCGCGGCGGTCCTGCACGTCAGCCAGCCGACGGTGAGCGACCACGTCAGACGGCTCGAGAACGCCTGCGGGACGCCGTTGGTGAAGCGGGTCGGTCGCGCCTCGCGGCTCACACAGGCGGGCGAGACACTGCTCGTGGAGGCCCGTCGGATGTTGAGCATCCACGACGACGTGCTCGCTCGGCTCGCCGCTCCGCTCGCCCAGGAACTCAGCGTCGGATCCACCGAGCACGCCGCCGACCAGCTGCTCCCCCGGTTGAGCAACGCGCTGGCGGGAGCCGTGCGATACCGACTCGACCGTGGGGTCGGCTTGCGCGAGGCGTTGGACCGCGGCGACCTGGACCTCGCGCTCCTTCTCGCGGCCCCCTCGGACGAGCGCTCCGCCGCCGCGGGCCATCTCGACGTGCGGTGGTACGCGGCGCCCAGCTGGGACCCGCCGCCCGGGCCGGTCCCCCTCGTCGGACTCGACGAGCCGTGCGCGCTGCGCGACCGCGCGGTCGCGACGCTCACCAGCGCTGGGAGCGCCGTGACGGTCGCTTGCGAGGCCGCATACCTGGCGGGCGTGCTCGCCGCAGCGCGGGCGGGACTCGGCGTCGCGCTGCTGGCCACGATGGGGCACACACCCGAGGGCCTCGTCGAACGGATGGACCTGCCGCCGGCCGCGCCCCTGCCGGTCACGGTGCGCAGCAGGCGCGGACTCCCCCCGCAGACCCTGGCGAGCACGGCGTCCGCGGTGGCCAGCGTGCTGAGGTCCGCTCGGGGGCCCGTATAGGTACCGCTACCGAGCCCTCTCCACCTGGTGGTAGCGAGACCCGGTATGTCCGGCAGGTGGTCGATCAGCTCGCGCTGGAGTTCGTTCTACTGCACCTCGGCGGCCGAGGCCTGAGGACGCGTCCGGGAGGACCTCCTCGGAGGTGCGGAGCACACGGTGGAGTGCGGGGGCGTCGTCGTCCTGTCGCCAGATCAGGTACACCGTGATCGGCGGGAGGGGATCGGCGACGTCGAGGATCCGGACGCCGTCGAGGGGGAGGTTGGCCACCGCGCTGGCGGTGGTGAAGTGCAGCCCCACCCCTGCAGCGACCAGCGCGATGCAGGTCCACGAGTCCGGGGCGGTCTGCGCGAAACGCGGCGCGAATCCGAGCGCCTGGCAGCGGGCGACCAGGATCGCGCGTAGTGCCGATCCGAACGCCTCCGGGAAGGCCACGAACGGTTCCTCCCGGCAGTCGACGAAGCTCACCTGCGCCTCCGCGGCGAGCCGATGGGCAGCGGGCGCCGCGAGGACGCACCGGTCCGTCGCGATCCCGCGGCAGTCGACGCCGACGGGCGGCTCGGCGAAGCGGGCGATGACCAGGTCGCTGTCGTGCCGGAGCAGGTCCGCCACCGCCGAGGCGCCGTAGCGACCGGGCTGTAACTCGAGGTCCACGAGTGGATGCCGCTCGCGCACCGCGCGCGCGAGGGCGCCCACCGCAAGGTGCGCCGAGGGGCCGGCGAAGCCGATGCGGATCCGGCCGCTGCGACCCTCGTGGGCCGCGAGGACCGCCGCCCTGGCCTCCTCCTCGAGCGCCAGCATCCTCGCCACGCGATCGAGGAGCGCCTCGCCGGCGGCCGTCAGCTCGACGCGGCGGGTCGTGCGGGTGAACAGCGGGGTTCCCAGATCCTCCTCCAGCGCCTTGATCGTCCGGCTCAGGTAGGGCTGGGCCAGGTGCAGGCGCTCGGCGGCCCGGCCGAAGTGCAACTCGGCAGCCACCGCGTCGAACGCGCGCAGCTGATGCAGATCCACGGCCACCCCTTTGATGCGACAGCAGCAACAATAGAGCAGACACCGGTCTTGGACGTGCATCAAAGCGTCCTGCACGCTGGAGCCATGACAGAGGTGTCTGCCGAGGACTTCGACTTCATCCGCCGCCAGGTGCGGGACTTCATCCGCAACGACGTCGTCCCCCGCGAGATCGAGATCATGAAGGAGGACCGGATCCCGGACGACCTCCGGCGAGCCGCGGCCGAGATGGGTCTGTTCGGCTACGCGATCCCGGAGGAGTGGGGTGGCCTCGGGCTGGACCTGACCCAGGACGTCGAGCTCGCCATGGAGTTCGGCTACACCACGCTGTCACTGCGCTCGATGTTCGGTACGAACAACGGCATTGCCGGGCAGGTGCTCGTCGGGTTCGGCACCGACGAGCAGCGCAAGACCTGGCTGGAACGGATCGCCTCGGGCGAGGTCGTCGCCTCCTTCGCCCTCACCGAGCCCGGCGCCGGCTCCAACCCCGCGGGCCTGCGCACTCGGGCCCGCCGCGACGGCAGCGCGTGGGTCATCGACGGACAGAAGCAGTTCATCACCAACGCTCCCATCGCCGACCTGTTCATCGTGTTCGCCCGCACCCGCGACCCGCAGCCGAAGGACCCGGGCATCGCCGTGTTCCTCGTCCCCGCCGACACCCCCGGCGTCACGGTCGGGCCGAAGGACCACAAGATGGGCCAGGAGGGCGCCTGGACCTCCGACGTCACCTTCTCCGACGTCCGCGTACCCGCCGAGGCCCTGATCGGCGGCGAGGAGGCGGCCGGCTACAAGGCCGCGATGACCTCGCTCGCCCGCGGCCGGGTGCACATCGCCGCCCTCGCCGTCGGCACCGCACAGCGCGCGCTCGACGAGTCCGTCGCCTACGCCGCCCAGAACACCCAGGGCGGCACCCGGATCGGCGACTTCCAGCTGGTCCAGGCCATGCTGGCCGACCAGCAGGCCGGCGTGCTCGCCGGGCGGGCCATGGTGCGCGAGACCGCTCGCGCCTACGTCTCCGGCGAGGACCGCCGGATCGCCCCCTCGGCGACCAAGCTGTTCTGCACCGAGATGGTCGGCCAGGTCGCCGACCTCGCCGTCGAGGTCCACGGCGGCTCCGGCTACATGCGCGAGATCCCGGTCGAACGCATCTACCGCGACGTCCGGCTGCTGCGCCTCTACGAAGGCACTAGCGAGATCCAGCGCCTCATCGTCGGCGGCGGACTGGTCCGCCAGGCCCTCGCGAACTCGTGACCCACTTCGTCTGGCTCAACCGCGGCAAGGAGTCTTTGGCTGTCGACCTCAAGTCCAACCGCGGCCGCCGCATTGCCCGAGCCCTGATCGCGCGGGCGGACGTGTTCCTCCACAACACCGCACCTGACGTCGTCGAACGGCTCGGGCTCGACGCCGACACCCTGCGCGCCGCCGACCCGCGCCTGGTCGTGGTCACCATCTCCGGCCACGGCACCAGCGGTCCGCGCAGGGACCGCAAAGCCTACGACATGCTCATCCAGGCCGAGTCCGGAATGGTCTCGGTGACCGGCACGCCGGACACCGCCACCAAGACCCGGTTCCGTCGCGTTTCCGTCCCACATGATCTTGAGATAGGGGACGCTGCAGGAGCCAGGATGAGCTGTGAGAATACGTCTCACTGTGGGGCAGGTGGGGCTCGAACCCACGACCTGACGGATTGTGAGGCCCTGAAAGATCGCGTTCTGAGCCATCTACCAGCGGAAACGTTCTCACTGGCGTGACACGAACATCCCTGCTGCACTGTGTTCTGCAGGGTTTCGTGTCACGTTTCGTGTCACGGCGATCATCGCGTCGCTTCCCCACGATGGCCACGTCAGCGGAGGTGGTGTACAAGATCGCTCCGCGTGATCTTGTGTGGACTTTAGGCGGTCAGGGCTTCGGTTGTCACGGTGTGCTGTTGCGGGGTCGCGGGGTCGGGTTCGGCGATGACGATGCGGAGGCGGGACTTGGCCAGCAGCTCGAGGCTCATGTAGCGGCGCCCTTCGGTCCATTCGTCGCTCTGTTCGGCGAGCACGGCGCCGA
>NZ_JBEZDN010000076.1:0-36245 GCF_040648315.1 Pseudonocardia sp. NPDC049154 | reverse complement strand
GTCGCGGGGCTGCGCGCCGAGGGCACCGGCCTGCTGCGCTGGTCGGCGGCGGACCGGGCGTTGCGCGCCCGGCTCGCCTTCCTGCACCGCACGCTCGGCGGCGAGTGGCCGGGCGTCGGCGAGGAGGACCTGCTGGCCGGGGCAGCCGACCCGGCGGGCTGGCTCGCGGCCCCGCTGGCGAGCGCTCGGCGCCGGGCCGATCTCGCCGCCGTCGACGCCGGGGCTGCCCTGCGCGGCCTGGTCGGCTGGCCGCGCGCGGGCCGGATCGACGAGCTCGCCCCGGAGCGGATCACCGTGCCGAGCGGGTCGCGGATCGCCGTGGACTACTCCGGCGACCGCCCGGTCCTGCCCGTCCGGGTGCAGGAGGCCTTCGGGTGGACGGCCACGCCGCGGATCGCCGGGGCGCCCGTCCTGCTGCACCTGCTCTCCCCCGCCGGACGGCCCGCCGCCGTGACCGACGACCTGGAGTCGTTCTGGGACAACGGGTACCCGCAGGTCCGCGCCGAGCTGCGGGGTCGCTACCCGAAGCACCACTGGCCGGAGGACCCGCGCTCGGCCACGCCCACGCGGCGGACGGGGCGGAACCGGCCGGCGGAGTAGGACGCACCCCGGCAGTGCGTACGCTGTTCGCGAAGGAGGTGCGCATGCCGTCGCCGGACCTGATCTGGATGCGCCCGGAGGGTTCGGGCGTCGGGCGGCCGGCGGGCCGCAGCCGGGCCGAGATCACCGAGGCGGCCGTGCGGGTGGCGGACCGCGACGGGCTGGCGGGCGTGTCGATGCGCCACGTCGCGGCCGAGCTGGGCACCGGCGCGGGTTCGCTCTACCGGTACGTCGAGACCCGCGAGGACCTGCTCGACCTGATGGCCGACCACGTCGCGGGCGAGTACCGGCTCGCGGCGCCGACCGGCGCGTGGCTCGACGACCTGGTCGACGTCGGCCTGCAGGCGCGGGAGATCCACCGCCGGCACCCCTGGCTGCCCGAGCTGGTGCTCACCCGGCCCGTGGCCGGTCCGCGCGGGCTCGACGTCACCGAGCACGTCCTCGCCGCGCTCGCCGACCACCCCGCGTCCGACGGCGAGAAGCTGGTCGCCCTCGCCATGCTCCAGGCCGTGGTGGCCGCGGCCGCGCAGGCCGAGGCCTCCCCCGTGGACACGATGCGCAGCGCCCGGTTCGCGGCCCACGTCGCGGCGCAGGGGAAGCATCCCCACCTGGCCGCGCTCGACCCGGGGCCGGCCGACGCCGACCCGCTGCCGACCGCGCTCCGCAGGATCCTCGGCGGCCTCCTGCCCGTGGGGCCCTAGGCGCACTGGGCAGGGCCGCGGGCGGTCACTCGCCCCCGTCGCCGCCCTTGGGCAGGCCCTCGAAGATCTTCTTGCAGTCCGGGCACACGGGCGAGCCCGGCTTGGGCGAACGCGTGACCGGGAACCGCTCCCCGCACAGCGCCTCCACCATGTTGCCCAGGACCGCGCTCTCGGCGATCTTGGACTTCTTCACGTAGTGGAACATCTTCGGCTCGTCCGAGCCGGTCGAGTCGGTCCCCTGGGGGCGGGTCTCGACGTCGGGCAGCGTCTGGGTGGGCATGTGCTCCATGATGCCCCACGTGCCCGACCTCGTGCTCTCGCCCGCCGTCCGTGCCGCACTGGGATCGGGGGGTGCCGTCGTCGCGTTGGAGAGCACGCTCCTGGCGCACGGGCTGCCCGCGCCCCGCAACCGCGAGGTGGCCGACGAGCTGGAGGCCGAGGTGCGGGCCGCGGGAGCCGTCCCGGCCACGATCGCCGTGCTCGACGGGCGCCCGCACGTCGGCCTGGAGGCCGCCGAGCTGGACCGGGTGTGCGCGGGCGGGCTGGAGAAGCTGTCGGTGCGGGATCTCGGCGTCGCCGCCGGGCTGGGCGGCTCCGGTGCGACGACCGTCGCCGCCACCGCCCGGCTCGCCGCCCTGGCCGGGATCCGGGTCTTCGCCACCGGCGGGCTCGGCGGGGTGCACCGCGACGCCCGCGAGACCTGGGACGTGTCCGCCGACCTGCCCGCTCTCGCCGTGACGCCCGTGCTCGTGGTGTCCGCGGGGGTGAAGTCGATCCTCGACGTCGGGGCCACCCTGGAGGTGCTGGAGACCTCGTCGGTGCCGGTGCTCGGCTACCGTACCGACCGCTTCCCCGGCTTCTACCGGCGCGACGCCGGTTTCCCCGTCCCCTGGCGGGTCGACTCCCCCGACGCGGCCGCGGCGGCCTGGCGGGCGCATTCCGCGCTCGGCGCCGGGTCGGGGATGCTGCTCGCGCAGCCCGTGCCCGAGGCCGACGAGCTCGACGCCGCCCTGCACGAGCGCCTGCTCGCGGAGGGCCTGCGGCTGGTGGCGGAGCGCGGGATCACCGGCAAGGACGTGACGCCCGCGCTCCTGGAGCACTTCCACGCGGCCAGCGACGGCGCCAGCCTGGCCACCAACGTCGCGCTGGTCCGCGCGAACGCCCGCCTCGCCGCCCAGGTCGCCGTGCGGCTCGCCGGCTGAGCCGGCGGGCCGCTCAGGGGTTGTTGCCGCTCTCGATGACCGGGTGTTCCTTCGACTCCAGCTCGAGCCGCTCGCCCCGGTACCGGTTGACCTTCTCCGTCTTCAGCGGCAGCCGGTCGTTGGCGATGAGCACCGCGATCCACGGGAGCGGGATCGAGATGACCAGCAGCGTGACCGCGAGCCACGGGATCTGGTAGAAGACGGCGGCGAGGACCATGCAGGGGATGCGCATCCCCATCATGATCTTGTAGCGTCGCTTCCGGGTGGCGAGCTCCTCCTCGTAGGAGCGCTGCGCATCCGTGATGAGCACGGGATCGGAGTCCCGTCCCGTCGAGCGACTGGGTTCGGTCGTCACCGGACCACCTCCTTCCCCATCGTGTCACTCGCACCGACGGTACGCGCGTCGACCCGGCAGCGGATTGCGCTGCGCAACACTCCCCGGACGGACCACCCCGTCGGCCCACGGGCGACACGCCGCCTGCCCCGATCGGGCGGTGCTCGGCCGATGATCGGGCGGGCGGGTCAGCCCGCGCGCCCGGACTCCGGACCGGCGCCGTCCGACTCGTCGTGGGCGCCGTGGGCGTGCAGCCGCACCGGCCCGACGGCCTCCTCGGACACGACCTCGAGCAGCCGCTTCGCCAGCCCGCCCGAGATGCGGTAGCGCACCAGCCTGCCCTCGCGGTGCGCGGTGACCATGCCGTGCGCGCGCAGCAGCCGCAGCGCGTGCGAGACGGCGCTGTCGCTCATCCCGACGGCGACCGCGAGGTCGGACACGCAGAGGTCGCCGGCGTGCTGCAGCGCCAGCAGGATCGAGAGCCGGTTCACCTCGCCGAGCGCGTCGAGGACGGTGGCCGCGTGCTGGACCTGCTCGGTGTCGGCGAGCACGGCCGTCGCGTCGCACACCTGATCCGGGTCGATGACCCGCATCTCGCGGCGGTCGGTCGGGACCTTGTGCACGCCGTCGATGCTACTGCGGGGCGATCACGGCGCGGGGCGTGTCCCGCGCCGCACCCGGTCCGCTGCGTCCCCGCCCGCTTCCCCCGCCTACTTCCCGGCCTTCTTCGCCGCCTTCGCCGCCTGCTTGTACTCGCGGACCTTCTCCAACGAGCCGGGGTCGCGGACGTCGGCCACGGACCGGTACGAGCCCTCCTCGCCGTAGCCCCCGGCGGCCTCGCGCCACCCGTCCGGCGTGACCCCGCGCTGCTTGCCGAGCAGCGCGACGAAGATCTGCGCCTTCTGGGTGCCGAACCCGGGCAGGGCCGACAGCCGGCGGAACAGCTCCGTGCCGTCCGCCGCGTCGGACCAGATGCCGGTGACGTCGCCGTCGTAGCGCTCGACGATCGCCTGGTGCAGCGCCTGCACCCGGCCCGCCATCGACCGCGGGTACCGGTGCAGCGCGGGCTTCTCGGCGAAGACCTCGATCAGCTTCTCCGGGTCGTACCCCGCGATCTGCCGCGCGTCGAGGGTGTCCGTGCCGAGCCGGCGGGCCAGCTCCGCGGGCGCGGCGAACGCCCGCTCCATCGGGATCTGCTGGTCGAGCAGCATGCCGGTGAGCAGGGCCAGCGGGTCGCGGTCGAGGAGCGCGTCGGCGGCGGCGTCCTGGGAGAGGCTCAGCACGGGGCCACGGTACCGGGTGACCTGCGCGAACCGGCATCGGTGAGGATGGTCCCGATGAACGCCGCCGCTCCCTCCCCGGCACTGCCCGACGACCTCTGCGCCCGGCTGCGGGACACCCTGCTGGAGCAGGGCTTCACCACCACCGGCGTGCGCGACCTGCTCGGTGCGGGGGCCCACGCGGCGCTGACGCGTGGCGAACCGGAGGCGGCCGCCCGCGCCACCCGGGAGGCGGGTGGCCTCGGCTCACTGGTCCGACTGTTCCTCCTGGGCGGCACCGAGGCCGCGCCGCCGCTGCCCGAGCTCGACGCGCTCGTCGGGGGCGGGCTGCTCACCCGGACGCCCGACGGCGTGCGCGCGGCGATGGACCTCCGCCCCTACGGCGAGGAGGACGCCGGCGGCGAGGCACTCTGGTACGTCCTGTCCGACCTGGACACGCCGGCGGCGCGGCAGGACCGCGACCACGTCACGGGGGTCGGCGGGGCGTCGCTGACGCTGGCCTCGTCGCTCGTCCGGACGCCGGTGCGGGACACCCTGGACCTCGGGACGGGATGCGGGGTGCAGGCCCTGCACGCGAGCCGGTTCTCCGGGCGGGTCACCGCGACCGACGTCGCGCGGCGGGCCCTGGCGACCGCGCGGGCCACGCTCGCGCTGTCCGGCGTGCACAACGTCGACCTCGTCGAGGGCCCCTGGCTCGCACCGGTGTCCGACCGGCGGTTCGACGCGATCGTCTCCAACCCGCCGTTCGTGCCCGGCCCGGCGCGGGTCGAGTACGTCTACCGGGACTCCGGCCAGGCCGGCGACGCGGCGCTGGCCGGGCTGCTGCGCGACCTCCCCGCCCGGCTGCGGCCCGGCGGGCGTGCCCAGCTGCTCGGCTCGTGGCTGCACGTCCGCGGCGAGGACTGGCCGGACCGGGTGCGGTCGTGGGTCCCCGAGGGGTGCGACGCGTGGATCGTCCAGCGGGAGGTGACCGACCCGGCGCTGCACGTCGGCACCTGGCAGCGCGACGCCGGGCTGGACCTGTCCGCGCCGGCCACCCGCGCGCAGGCGGCGGCCTGGCTGGACTGGCTGGAGGCCGAGCGCGTCGAGGCCGTCGGGTTCGGGTTCCTGCTGCTGCGCACGGTGCCCGACGGCCGGACCCCGGAGGTCGTGGTCGAGGACCTGCCCGGCGAGCTCGCCGACCCGCTGAACGCCGAGATGGCGGGCTGGCTGGACCGCGTCGACTGGCTGCGGGACCACGCCCGCGACGAGGCGCTGCTGGGCGCCCGGCTCACGCTCTCGCCGAGCGCGACCCTCGAGCGCTACGCCGTGGCCGGCGACGAGGGCTGGTCCGACGCGGGCGCGGCGGTCGTGCTCGCCGACGGGCCGCAGTGGCGGCACGAGGTCGACGAGCCCGCCGCCGCGCTGCTCGCGGGGTGTTCGGGCGCGCTGCCCCTGGAGGAGCTGTTCGCGCTGCTGTCCTTCGCCCACGACCGCCCGGTCGACGCCCTGGTGCAGGCCGCCCTGCCCGCCGTCCGCGAGTTCGTGCGACACGGCGTGCTGCTTCCCGCCGGGGCCGCCCGGTGAGGGCGGTCGCCTCGCGGGTCCGCGGCGCCTCGGTCGCGGTCGACGGCCGGACCGTCGGCGCGATCGAGGGCGAGGGCCTGCTCGTCCTGCTGGGCGTGACCCACACCGACGGCGACGAGGACGTCGAGCGGATGGCGCGCAAGCTCTGGGAGCTGCGGCTGCTCGAGGGCGAGCGGTCGTGCGCCGACGCGGGCGCCCCGCTGCTCGTGGTCAGCCAGTTCACGCTCTACGGCGACACCCGCAAGGGCCGCAGGCCCTCGTGGTCCGCCGCGGCCCGGCCGGAGGTGGCCGAGCCGGTGGTCGACGCCGTGGTGGCCGCCCTGCGCGCGCGGGGTGCGCACGTGGAGACGGGCCGCTTCGGCGCCGCCATGGCCGTCGCATCGGTGAACGACGGCCCGTTCACGGTGATCGTCGAGACCTGACCGGCAGGTCAGGCGCTCGGCGTGGTCGTGCGGGTCGCGGTGGTGCGGGCCTTGGCGGAGACCTTGTCCGCCTGCTCGCCCACGGTCTCGACGACCTGCACGCCCGCCTCGAGCACGCTCTTGGCGAAGTCGCGCTGGCTGGCGAGGACCTTCTCGGCCGCGCCGTACGAGCTGTCGAGCAGGCTCTGTGCGTCGGTCGCCGACGGGCGGAACGACGTGAGCGAGCCGACGGCGTCGGTCCACGCGTCGAACGCGGAGCTGACGGCCTCCTGGCCACGCTTGGCGAAGTCGGTGAGCTTCTCGCTGGTGCCGGCCATCCCGGCCTCCCTTCCTTCGCCCCTTCGTGCGGGGCGGGTGTCGCGGAGAGTTCTGGTGGCGCACGCCGATCGGCGTCGCGCTACCTAAACTACGCAGCGGTGTTAAGTATGTCAATCAGCACTGGTCGTGGGCCCGGTCACCACCGGACCGTGCCGATCGGACACGCGTCACGACTCCAGGAAGCTCCGGTACACCCCGAGCAGCGCGGTCTTCTGCTCCTCGGTCAGCCGCGACTCCGCGCGCACGGCCTCCTCGACCGAGCACGGGCCGGCGGGGGCCTCGTCGGCCGCGGCCTCGGCACGGCCGTTCGCCGCGGCGGCACCGGCACCCCCGCCCCAGCCGGCCTGCTGCAGCAGTTGCTCGGTGTTGAGGTGCAGCGCGTCGGCGATGGAGTGCAGCACCTTGAGCGACGGCTGGTGCAGCCCGCGCTCCACCTGGCTGAGGTACGCGTTCGAGACGCGGGTCATGGAGGCCATCTCGCGCAGGGAGAGCTTGGCCATCTGGCGCTGCGCGCGGATGAACCCGCCCAGCGCGTTGACCTGATCGGACCAGCCCCCGTCCCGCACCCGGTCCTCCGGCGGACCGGCACCGCCACCCGTCGTCATGCCCCCAGTCTTCCCGATCCGGGGCCGCGGTGTCGCGGCCCCGGTCGGCGGGACGTCAGCTCCGCAGCACGTAGGTGCCCGGCGCGTCGCCGAGCGCGGGGTGCGCGTCGGAGCCCAGCGGCGGCGGCGCGATCTTGTTCCCGCCGTGCTCCTCGGCCCAGTTCGCCCAGTCCTCCCACCAGCTCGCGCGCTGCTCGGTGGCGTCGTCGCGCCACTGCTGCGCGCTCGCGGGCAGCTCGGAGGACTCGGTGAACCAGTGCCGGGACTTGGGCGACGGCGGGTTGACCACGCCGGCGATGTGGCCGGAGTTCGACAGCACGAACCGCACGGTGCCGCCGAGCTTGCGAGCCCCGAGGTAGACCGACTCCCACGGCGCGATGTGGTCCCGCTCGGCGGTGATCACGTACGCGTCCTGCCGGACGTGCTGCAGGTCGAGCCGCTCCCCTGCGAGCTCGAACTTGCCCTCGGCCAGCTCGTTGCGGATGTAGAGCGCGCGCAGGTACTCGGCCTGCATCTCGGCGGGCATGCGGGTGGAGTCGCCGTTCCAGGTCAGCATGTCAAACGGCACCGGGTCGCCACCCTGCAGCCAGTTGACCTCGACGTAGTTCCACAGCAGGTCGGTGGCGCGCAGCAGGTCGAACGTGCGCTTCATGCTCGACGCCGGCAGGTACCCGTCCTTGCGCATGGTGCGCTCGAGCCGGTCGACGGTCGGTTCGTCGGTGAACACGCCGAGCTGGCCGGGCTTGGTGAAGTCCAGCATCGTGTTCATCAGCGTGAGGCTGTTGACGCGGTCCTCGCCGCGGGCGGCGAACCACGCCAGCAGGGACGCGGCGAGCGTGCCGCCGAGGCACAGCCCGGCCACGTTCACCTTGGGCGCGCCGGTGATCTCCTGGACCGCGTCGAGCGCGGCGACCGGGCCCTCGCGCAGGTAGTCGCTCATCGTCAGGTCGCGCAGCGACGAGTCCGGGTCCCGATAGCTGATCATGAAGACGGTGTGCCCGTGCTGCACCGCCCACTCGACGAGGCTGCGCTGCGGCGCCAGGTCCATGATGTAGAACTTGTTGATCCACGGCGGGCTCATGAGCAGCGGGATCTCGTGGACCGTCGGCGTCTGCGGCGCGTACTGGATCAGCTCGATCAGCCGGTTGCGGAACACGACCTTGCCCGGCGTCGCGGCGAGGTCCTCCCCCACCACGAAGTCGCCCGGCGTGTGCTGGCGCGGCAGGCCGCCGTTCTGCACGAGGTCGCGCAGGGCGTTGCGGGCGCCGCGGACCAGGCTGCGGCCGCCGGTCTCGAAGGCCTTCTTGACCATGCCGGGGCTGCCGGCCGGCCAGTTCGGCGGCGCGGCGGCCTCGATCAGCTGCGCCACCAGGAAGTCGATCTTGCGCCGGGTCACCGGCTCGAGCTCGAGGCCCCCGGCCAGCTCGCGGAGCCGGGCGGCGAGGAGCGCGTACTCCTGGCGGCACAACCAGTACCAGGCGTTCTCCTCCCAGACCGGGTCCTTGTAGCGCGGGTCGCGCTCGGGCAGGACGGCCGGACCGGCCGTCGTCGCCCCGACCGCGCGCAGCGCGCCGACGGCACCGGCACGGGACGCGTCGAGGCCCCAGCCGAGGCCGATCTTCGCGGCCGTACCGGGGTGGGTGGCGACGGCCTTGGCCGCGCCCGCGAGCGCGGGCACGAAACCGATCGGGTCCAGACGGGCGGCGACGGTCCGCGGATCGAGCCGCTCCTTCACCGCGTCCGCGACCGAGCCGACCACCCGACGCGCGCGTTCCTCGGCCCGTGCCCGGTCGGACGGCACGTCCGTTCCGGGCGCGCCCGCGGTCGGCGGGACTGCTGCGAGTGTCTTCCTGGACGTCATCGGCGGTGGCCTCCCCCTTGAAACGGCTGTGCCCGCCCCGGGCCGATCGGGCTCTCCGGCGGGCGGTCGCCCCATGGTGGGGGGTACTGCCCGGTAGCGGGGCGTGACGGATCCAGGTCACTTCGTAAGCCCCGTCACCTGCGCTTGGCATAGCAAGCACTACTCCCGGGTAGGTCTCCTGTTGCTCGGGATCCCCACCAAGACTTACTGTCGAGTAGCACACGACGGTCGACATCACCGGCGATGGGAGACGACCCATGACCAGCGCGCTGTCCGGAGACACCGGCGAGAGCACCCTCGAGCGCATCGGCACCGAGGAGCTCGCGGGCACACCGGTCGGCGGCCCCGCCGCCGACCACCCCTACCGGTTCCTCCTCCGCTACGGCACGGAGACGGCGGCGCGCAGCCTCGCCGAGGCCGGAAAGGCCGCCGGCGCCGCCTGGTGGTCGCTCGCCCGGCGCCCGTGGTCGGCCCCCGCGCGCACGGGCCTCTGGTGGACGACCGTGCTGGACCGTGCCGAGCCGCGCTGGCACCTCCCGCACCGCATCACGCTCGAGACGGACTTCGCGGTGCTGCGGGACTTCACCGCGGACGAGGACCGCGCCGACCCCGTCGTCCCCACGCTGGTGCTGCCGCCGCAGGCGGGGCACAGCTCGACGGTCGTCGACTTCGCGCCGGGGCAGAGCCAGCTGACCGCGCTGCGCGAGTCGGGGCTGACCCGGCTGTACTCCCTCGACTGGCGCCCGGCCACGCCCGCGACCAAGCGGGTCACCATCACGGACTACATCGAGGTCATCGACCGCTCCATCCGCCGGATGGGCGGGCGGGCCAACCTGGTGGGCGACTGCCAGGGCGGCTGGCTGGCCACCATCTACGCGACGCTGCACCCGGAGCGCGTGCACACGCTGACGCTGGCGGGCGCCCCGATCGACTTCCACGCGGGCGACTCGGTGATCGCGGCCTCGACGCAGGCCCTCGCCGGGAAGTTCGGCCTGGCGCCGTACCGGGCCCTGGTCGCGGCCAACGGCGGCACGATGGCCGGGGCCGCGGTGCTGGCCAACTTCGTGATGATCCAGCCCCAGGCGGAGATCGGCCGCCAGCTGCGCCTGCTGGCCGACGTCGAGAACCCCGCGCACGTGCAGCGCTACCGGGTGTTCGAGGACTGGTTCAAGCACACCCAGGACATCCCGGGGGCGTTCTACCTCTGGCTGGTCGAGAACCTGTTCTGGCGCAACCGGCTGGTGCGCGGCGAGCTCGAGGTCGACGGCCGGCCGGCCCGGCTCGACGCGATCTCCTGCCCGCTGTTCCTGCTCGCGGGTGCCACGGATCACATCACCCCGCCGCCGCAGCTGTTCGCGATCGCCGACCACGTGTCGACGCCCGCGGAGTCGATCACGAAGCGGATTGCGGCCGGCGGCCACCTGGGCCTGTTCACCGGGCGAAACGCCCTGCACCGGGACTGGCCGGCGCTCATGGCGGAGGTCCGGGCGCTGTCGACGAGCGGCATCTCGGGCGTCGCCTGACGCGGGGGGACGTTCCCGGCATCCATCACCCGCACGGCGGATGCGCGGAGCCGGGAACGTTTATCCGCACCTGTGCGTTCAACCCTGTAGAACCCCGGCGGAGGGCCTGGTCCCACTGGCGAACCGCCCGGGTCGCGTTAGGGGAGGAACGTCCATGACAGTGGCACCGACGGTGGATCCCGCACTGGACCCTGCACACACCGGATCCGCCCGCCGGAGCACCGGTAGCGACTCCGCGACGGCGCCCACCCGGCGCCGCGCGCCGGCTCGCGTTCCCGGCCAGCGTACCTCGTCCTCGCGCTCCGGCGCCGTGAAGAAGTCGGCCCGCGGGCGCACCGCGACGGCCCCGGCGTCCCCCGAGGCGCCGGAGGAGGTCACCGAGGAGACGGTGGACGAGGTCCAGGAGACCGTGCGGCCGGAGCTGACGGCCGAGGATCTCGACGCCCAGAGCCCGGCCGCGGACCTGGTCCGCGTGTACCTGAACGGGATCGGCAAGACCGCGCTGCTCTCCGCGGCGGAGGAGGTCGACCTGGCGAAGCGGATCGAGGCCGGCGTCTTCGCGACGCACGTGCTCGACACCGCGCGCGCCGAGGGCCGCGAGCTCGACACCGCCTACGCCCGCGACCTGCGGGCCGTGGTGCGGGACGGCGAGCGGGCCCGCAACCACCTGCTCGAGGCGAACCTGCGCCTGGTCGTCTCGCTGGCCAAGCGCTACACGGGCCGCGGCATGCCGCTGCTCGACCTCATCCAGGAGGGCAACCTGGGCCTGATCCGCGCGGTCGAGAAGTTCGACTACGCGAAGGGCTTCAAGTTCTCGACCTACGCCACGTGGTGGATCCGGCAGGCGATCACCCGCGGCATGGCCGACCAGGCCCGCACCATCCGGCTGCCCGTGCACCTGGTGGAGCAGGTCAACAAGCTGGCCCGGATCAAGCGGGACATGCACCAGCGCCTCGGCCGCGAGGCCACCCACGAGGAGCTGGCCGCCGAGTCCGGCCTGCCCGAGGAGAAGATCGCGGACCTGCTCGACCATGCGCGGGACCCGGTGAGCCTCGACATGCCGGTCGGCAGCGACGAGGAGGCCCCGCTCGGGGACTTCATCGAGGACGACCAGGCGGCCGACGCCGAGAACACGGTCATCTCGCACCTGCTGCACGACGACCTGCGCCGGGTGCTCGGCACGCTGGAGGAGCGCGAGCAGGCGGTGATCCGGATGCGCTACGGCCTCGACGACGGCCAGCCGCGCACGCTGGACCAGATCGGCCGCCGCTTCGGGCTCTCCCGCGAGCGGGTGCGCCAGATCGAGCGCGAGGTCATGGCGAAGCTGCGGGTCGGCGAGCGGGCGGACCGCCTGCGGGCCTACGCCAGCTGAGCGAGACGGCGCACGCGGCCCCGCACCCGGATCGGGTGCGGGGCCGCGTCGCGTCCGTGGCCGGGCCGCACGGGCCCCACGCGGACGGGGCCGACGCCGCCCACCGGGCTCCCCTCGAGCGGTGACGCCGCCGGCCGGTGATCATTCTGGGACCGGCACCGCCCCGGGCCCCGGCGACAGGCGGGCCCGATCGGTGGATCTCGCTCGCCGTCCGCGCGGGGTGTGTCACACCGCCCTCCCGCAAGGCATGGAGATCCGGCCGGACGCTGCCTAGGCTCGGGGCATGCCGAGTACGACGGAGACTCCCCAGCCGGTGACCCCCGAGGCGATGCGCGACGTCCTGGGGCACTTCGTGTCGGGCGTCGTCGTGATCACCGCGCAGGGACCGGACGGGCCGCTGGGCTTCACCTGCCAGTCGTTCGCCTCGTTGTCGCTGGACCCGCCGCTGATCTCCTTCTCCCCCGCGCGCACGTCCTCCACGTGGCCCCGGATCCGCGAGGTGGGGTCGTTCTGCGTGAACGTGCTCGCCGAGGACCACCAGGAGTACAGCAACGGGTTCGCGCGCTCCGGCACGGACAAGTTCGCCGGCGTCTCCTGGAACGCGGCCCCCTCCGGCTCCCCCGTGCTCGAGGGCGTGAGCGCCTGGATCGACTGCACCCTGTGGAACGAGTACGACGGCGGCGACCACACCGTCGTCCTCGGCCGGGTCTCGGACCTCGGCGCCGACGCCACCCGGCTGCCCCTGCTGTTCTACCGCGGCGGCTACGGGATCGCCCCGCCCGCGGTGAGCGAGTCCGAGGAGACCAGCTGAGGGTCGGCCCCCGCACCCCGCCGCCGGTCCGCCGGCGGCTGGGGTAGGCCGAGCCGCGCCGGGAGCTCCACGACCGACTCGAGGACGTCGTGGGCCCCCGCCGCGCGGAGCCGTGCGGGCGTGTGCGCCCCGCTCCGCACCCCCAGCGCCAGCCCGGCGCCCGCCCGCGCCGCGGCGGTCATCCCGGCCGTCGAGTCCGCCACGACCACGCAGTCCGCGGGCTCGGCGTCGGCCGCCTTCGCGGCGGCCAGCACCAGGTCCGGCTCGGGCCACCCGCGCCCGCCGACGTCCGCCGGTGCGAACAGCAGGTCGGCGGCCAGACCCGCGCGGGCGACCAGCACGTCCCGCGTCTCGGCCCGGACCCCGCCGGCCAGCGCCACCGTGGTCCCCGCCTCGCGCAGCGCGGCGATCGCCGCCCCCGCCCCCGGCACCTCCCGCACCCGGCCCTGCGCCGCCGCCTCCCGCAGGTGGGCCTCGTAGGCGTCGGCCGCGAGCCGCGCCCGGCGCAGGTCACCGTCGAGCAGGTCGGCGAAGACCCGCAGGACCGGACGGTCGGTGGTGGCGCGGGCCTGCCGCTGCAGGGCCGGGAACCGCGGGCCGACGACCGGCACGCCGACCGACACGAGGCCGCGCCGGACCGCGTCGAGGACCAGGCCGCCGTCGCCGATCGTGGTGCCCACCAGGTCGAGGACCGCCAACCGCATCGGAGCACTCCACCGCGCCCGGGTGAGCGGCGGGCGGACGGCGGGCGGCGCCCGGGTGAACGGCTCACCTCCCGCGGGTGTCCCCGTCCTGGTCGGGGCGGGCGGCGGGCGCGTCCGGGTCGGCGGCACCGGCGGTGCGGGCCGCCATCACGCCCAGGCTGAGCAGCAGCCGGTCGCGCGGCTCCGAGATCCGCCGCCCCGTCACGGCCTCGATCCTGCGCATCCGGTAGATCACGGTGTTGCGGTGGCAGAACAGCGCCTGCGCCGCGTGCGTGGGCGAGCCGCCGTGCGCGAGCAGCGCCTCCAGCGTCTCGAGCAGGACCGCGCGGTCGGCCTCGGGCAGCGCCGGCAGCCCGCCGAGCCCGGCGTCGAGGACCCGCGGCAGCAGCTCGGGGCTGTCGGCGAGCAGGGCCTCGGGCAGCCGGTCGTCGAGCACCGCCAGCCCCGGCCCGGCCAGCGTGCGCAGCGCGGTCCGGGCCATCCGGTAGGCCGCGTCGGCCGCGCCGAGGTCCGCGACGGCCGCAGACAGCCCCACCCGGCCGGCGACCTGCGCCTCCAGGATCCGCGGCACCTCCCCCGCCCGCCGCGGCGAGGGCGCGACCAGCCCCACCAGCTCGTCCTCGCGGAGCATCCAGAACGAGGCGATCCGGTGCGCGGCCAGGGTCTCGTGCGGGTCCCGGAGGGGGTCGCACACGGCCCGGTCGATCCCGCCGACCACGCACAGCACCGGCCCGCCGGACGGCAGCCCGAGGATCGCCGCGGCGTCGCGCGCGAAGCCCGGATCGCGGCCCCGCCCGGCCAGCAGCGCGTCGAGCGTGGCGCGCCGGCGGTCGAGGTCCCGGCCGCGCATCCGGTGCTCCTCGTGGCGGTACGCGTCGACGAGGAGGGCGGAGCTGCCGTCGTTGGTGCGCAGCACGAAACCGGCGGCGTCGAGCAGGCCGGCGTCGTAGGCGCCGTCGAACCGGGTCCGCGAGGCCGTGCGCAGCGCGTCCCAGAGGATGCGGCAGCCGAGCCGGTAGGCGTGCAGCACGGCCTCGAGCGGGACGCCCTGCCGCGCCCGCTGCCGCCCGGTCTCCCGCGTGGTGTCCCCGGGGTCGACGCCGTCGGGCACCGCGTCGGCCAGCACCTCGATGCCGCGCAACAGGTTCACCCGGCAGGCCTGGCGCAGCTCGTCGACCAGGTCCAGGTCCAGGTAGCAGCGCTCGTGCCGGAGGACGCTCAGGGCCAGGCGGTCGGCGAGGGCGTCGAGCTCGTCGAACAGGGCGGCGCCGAGCACGCGCAACGCCTCGTCGGCGGCCTCGTCGAGATCCCGGGCCGTCCGGTGGCGTTCGGCCCCGTGCCGGGCACCCCCGTGCTGGGCGGCCCCGCGCTGGGCGGCCCCGTGGTCGACGCCGTGGTCGGCCCCGGGGTCGCCTGCGCGGCGCCGGGCGGCGCGGCCGTCCGGGGCGCGCCGCTCCTCGTCGACGGGACGCACCCGGTCACTGTGCAGCAGGTTACAACGGACCGTCCACCCATTCGGGCGTTCCGCCCAGCATCCGGACACGGATCTTGGGCGCGGCGCCCATGGCCTTCGCTGGTCGCTGCGCCCAATCTGGTCCCCGTCCGAGTGACGCCGCTCACCAGGGGTACTCAGTCCGATCCGCACTCGCCCCGTCCCGACACCGCCGTCGCAGCCCGGGAGGCCCGCCCGTGACCGCACCCCCCGCCGAGCCCGCCGACACCTCCTCCGGTCCCGGGACCGCCCAGGACGACGTTCTCTTCGCCGTCGACGACGTCTCGGTCCACTTCGGCGGCCTGGTCGCGCTGGACCAGGTGTCGCTCGCCGTGTCGTCGCGGGGCGTGCACGGCGTCATCGGCCCCAACGGCGCCGGCAAGACCACCCTGTTCAACGTCTGCTGCGGCTTCGTGCGGCCCGACTCCGGGAGCCTGCGCTGGCACGGGGCGCCGGTGCACCGCCTGCGCCCGCACCAGCTGGCCGGCATGGGGATCGCGCGGACGCTGCAGGGCGTGGGGCTCTTCCGCGGGCTCACCGTGGCCGAGAACGTCATGGTCGGCGCCGACCGGCACCGTCGCGCCGGGTTCCTCTCCGGGCTGCTGGCCCTGCGCCGCTCGGACCGCGACGAGGGGGCGCTGCGCGAGCGCGCCCTCGCCGCGCTCGACGAGCTGGGTGCGGCGCACCACGCCGACCAGCTGCCCGGCAGCCTGCCGTACCCGGTGCAGAAGCGGGTCGCCCTGGCCCGGGCGCTGGTTGCCGACCCCGAGCTGCTGCTGCTCGACGAGCCGGCGAGCGGGCTGGGCGGCGACGAGATGGACGAGCTGGGCGCGCTGCTGCGCGGCCTGGCGGACCGGATGGCCGTCGTGCTGGTGGAGCACCACATGGACCTGGTGATGAGCGTCTGCGACCGGATCACGGTGCTGGACTTCGGGAAGGTGGTCGCGGAGGGCCCGCCCGACGCCGTCCGCGACGACCCCGCGGTCGTCGCGGCCTACCTCGGCGAGGAGGCCCACCGGTGAGCGCGCCCGCCACCACCGCCGCCCTCCGGGTCACGGGGCTGACGGCGGGCTACGGCCCGGTCACCGCGCTGAACGGGGTCGACGTCCACGCCGAGGCGGGCCGGATCACCGCGGTGCTCGGGGCCAACGGCGCGGGCAAGACCACGCTGCTGCGCACCGTGTCCGGGCTGGTCCCGGCCCGGTCCGGCAGCGTGCACGCCGGCGGGGTCGACCTCACCGGAGCGCCGCCGGAGCGGATCGCCCGGGCCGGGATCGCGCACGTGCCCGAGGGCCGCGGGGTGATCACCGAGCTCACGGTCGAGGAGAACCTGCGGCTCGGCGCGCTGCTCGGGAAGGCCCGCGGCCGCACCGACACCGCGATCGACGACGTCTACGAGATGTTCCCGCCGCTGGCCGAACGCCGCCGCCGGGACGCCCACACACTCTCCGGCGGCGAGCGGCAGATGTTGGTGATCGGGCGCGCGCTGGCCTGCGGGCCCGACGTGCTGCTGCTCGACGAGCCCTCCCTCGGCCTGGCCCCGCGGGTCGTCGGGCAGATCTTCGAGCTGCTCCGCGAGCGGGTCGAGGCATCGGAGCTCGCGGTGCTGCTCGTCGAGCAGAACGCCCGCAGCGCGCTGTCGGTCGCCGACGTCGGGGTGGTGCTCAACCTCGGCCGGGTGGTGGCGAGCGCGCCGGCGGCCGAGCTCGCCGCCGACGAGGCGCTCCGGCACGCCTACCTCGGCTTCTGACGGCCGACCCGAACCCCGCGACACCCCGGACGACGGGAGGAGACCCGTGCTGCAGTTCGTGAACACCCTGCTGACCGGCCTCGGCCAGGGCGCGGTGTACGCCGCGTTCGCGCTGGCCCTGGTGCTGATCTGGCGCTCCACCCGGGTGGTGAACTTCGCCCAGGGCGCGATGGCCGCGTTCACCACGTACCTCGCCCTGCTGGTCGTCGAGGCGACCGGGAGCTGGTGGGTCGGCCTGCTCGGCGCGCTGGTCGCCGGGCTGGTGCTGGGCGCGGGCGTCGAGCGCGTCGTGGTCCGCCGGGTCGGGCCGCACAACGAGCTGGGCGCGGTCATCGTGACGCTCGGCCTGTTCGTGGCGCTGCAGGCGCTCGCCGCGATCCTCTTCGGCGCCCAGTTCCGGTCCTTCCCGGCACCGGCGGGGCTGGAGGGCTTCCCGATCGGCGACGTCACCATCGCGCTCACGCCGAGCATGCTGATCACGGTGGGCGCGGTCGCGGTGGTGCTGCTGGCCCTGGTGGCACTGTTCCGCTTCACCGACGTGGGGCTGCGGATGCGCGCCTCGGCGTTCGACGGCGAGGTGGCCCGGCTGCTCGGCGTGCCGGTCGGGCGGATGCTCACCCTCGGCTGGGCGCTGGCCGCGCTGGTCGGCTCGCTGGCGGGCGTGCTGATCGCGAGCGGGAGCCTGGTCTACCCGGCGTACATGGACACCGTCATCGTCAACGGGTTCGTCGCGGCGGTGCTGGGCGGGCTGGACTCCCCCGGCGGCGCCGTCGTCGGCGGGCTGGCCATGGGCGTGATCCTCGCGCTGGTGACCGGCTACGTGGGCCCCGACCTCGTGCCGCTGGCCGCGCTGGCCGTGCTGGTGGCGGTGCTGCTCGTCCGGCCGCAGGGCCTGTTCGCCCGCACCGCGGCGCGGAGGGTCTGATGGCCACCCCGGTGCGGCCGACCACGGAGGCCGGCTCCGCGCCCCGGTCCGGGCGGGAGCCGGGCCGCTGGGCGGGGCTCGCGGCGCGCCTGCGGCCCCGGGCGACCTTCGCCCGGCACGCCGCACTCGCCCTCGTGGGACTCGTGGTCGTGGTGCTCCTGCTGGAGCTGACCGGCCCGTTCCGCAACTCCCAGTTCGCGACCATGTCGTACTACGCGATCGCCGCCGCCGGGCTGACCGTCCTCACCGGGCTGAACGGGCAGATCTCGCTCGGGCACGGCGCGCTCATGGCCGTCGGGGCGTACACGACCGGCCTGCTGCTGCCGGCCGGGATCCCGCTGCTGGTGGTGCTGGTGGTCGCCGCGGGGATCACGGCGGTGGTCGGCGTGATCGTCGGCGCGGCCGCCGCCCGGCTCAAGGGCCCCTACCTCGCCGGCGCCACGCTGGCCTTCGCGGTGGCGCTGCCCGGCCTGGCGATCCACTTCGACGAGGCGCTCGGCGGCGAGCAGGGCCTGCCGGTCCCGTCGGCGCGCGCGCCGGAGTGGTTCGCCGACGCCGTCTACTTCCTGTCCGCCAACGAGACCTCCAGTGCCAAGTACCTCGCCTACGTCGGCTGGATCGTCGCGATCGTGGCGTTCCTTCTCCTGGCCAACCTGGCGGCCTGCCGGATCGGCCGGATCTGGCGGGCCGTGCGCGACGACGAGGTCGCGGCCGAGCTGGCCGGCATCCGGCTCAGCCGGGTGCGCGTACTGGCGTTCACGGTGAGCGCGGCGTGCGCGGGACTCGCGGGCGCCGTCCTCGGCGTCGTGGTCCGGCTGGCGGCGCCGACCGGGTTCACGATCGTGCTGTCGATCTCGCTGCTCACCGCGGTGGTCCTGGGCGGGCTCGGCAGCCTCTTCGGCGCGGTCCTGGGCAGCGCGCTGCTGGTGTTCCTGCCACCCGCGGTGACCAATCTCGGCACCTCGGCCGGACTCACCGACGTGCAGGCCGCGCAGCTGGCGCCCTTCGTCTACGGCGCGGTGCTCATCCTCGTCATCCTGCTCGCGCCCGGCGGCGTGGTGGGGACCGTGCGGGCCTGGTGGCACGCACGCACGACCGCTCCGGCCGACGCGCCGGAGGAGAGGACAGGGAGGTCCTGATGCGCAGGTCAAGGCGGGTGCGGGCGCTGGCGGCCCTCGCCCTCGGCGCCGTCCTGGCGCTCGCGGGGTGCGGGGCGGGCGGCCGGCCCGACTCCGGCTCGGGCGGCGGCGGACAGAGCGAGGGCTCGACGATCGGCATCACCGCGGACTCGGTCAAGGTGGGCTCGCACTTCCCGCTCACCGGTGTCGCCGCGCCGGGCTACAGCGAGATCCCGACCGGCACCAAGGCCTACTTCGACTGGGTCAACGCCCACGGCGGCGTCAACGGCCGGAAGATCGACTACGTCTTCCGCGACGACGCCTACAACCCCACCCAGACCAGCCAGGTCGTCAACGAGCTGGTGCTGCAGGACCAGGTGTTCGCGATCCTCGGCGGCCTGGGCACCCCGACCCACGGCGCCGTGGTGGACTTCCTCAACACCGAGGGCGTGCCCGACCTGTTCGTCTCCTCGGGCTCACTGCTGTGGGACCAGCCGCAGAAGCACCCCATGACCTTCGGCTGGCAGCCGGACTACGAGATCGAGGCCAAGATCCTCGCCGACCACGTCGCGAAGACCTACCCGCAGGCGAAGGTCGGCCTCTTCCTGCAGAACGACGACGTCGGCCAGGACGCCGAGCGGGGCATCCGCCGGTACCTGGACAAGCAGATCGTCGACGTGCAGCGCTACACGCCGGGCAACACCGACATCGGCCCGCAGATGTCGGCGCTGCAGGCCGCGAACGCGGACCTCGTGATCGGGTTCAACGTGCCCTCCTACACCGCGCTGACCCAGCTGCAGGGCCTGAAGCTGAACTACAAGCCGCAGTGGGTCTACAGCAACATCGGCGCCGACCCGGTGCTGGTCGGGTCGCTGCTCGGGCGGTTCTCGCAGGGCCAGATCACCGACAGCTCGCTGCTGAACGGGATCATCACCGACGAGTACCTGCCGCGGGCCGACAACCCGTCCGACCCGTGGACCGCGCAGTTCGACGCGATCTGGAAGGCGCACGGCGACGGCGGCGCGCTGACCAACTTCCGGATCTTCGGGATGTCGCAGGGCTACGCGTTCGTCCAGGCCCTGCTCGCGGCCGGGCCGAACCCGACCCGCCAGGGCCTCGTGGACGCGATCGAGAAGGGCGGCACGCAGTTCCAGGGCCCGTGGGCCGCGCCGTACCGGTTCACCCCCGAGAAGCACAGCGGGATGTCCGGGGTGAAGGTCGTGCAGGTGACCGGCCAGACCACCAAGGCGCTCACGCCGGTGCGCACCACGAGCAACGGCGACGCCCCGATCACCGACGCGACGGCCGGGGAGACCCCGGTGCCACCGAACGGGATCCCGACGAACCCGGGGGCGTGACGGTACGGAGGTGACAAGAGGCCGGCCGGGGCGCACGCCCCGGCCGGCCGCCTCACGGGTTCGGCCAGCTGTTCTGGGTGCAGCCCTGCAGGCCGAGGGTCTGCTGCTGCATGACGGGCGCGGGCAGGCCCGGCCCGGGACAGGTGACGTGCCCGTGGCCCAGGGCGTGCCCGACCTCGTGGTTGACCAGGTACTGCCGGTAGCCCGTCGGGTTGTCGGCGTACTCCGCGGTCGCCTCCACCCAGCGCCGCAAGTTGAGCACCACCATGTCCTGGTTGCGGCAGGACACCTCGCCCGCCGTGTCGAGCGGCGCGCACAGCCGGTTCGTGGTGCCCGGGGTGGCGAGCACCAGGTGGATGGCGGCCTCGCCGTCCGTGCGCGCGAAGGAGAGCGTGCCGCCGGCGCCCCAGCCGCGCGGGTCGTTCAGCGTGGTCATCACGAAGCCCGCGAACTCCCCGGGGTCGACGGGGAGCCCGGCCTCGACCGCGACGCTGAGGGTGCGGACCGGGCCCGGGCCCGGCGCCGGCGTCGAGCCCGGCACCACGGCGAGGGTCCCGTTCCCGTCGGTGGGCACCTCCCGCGCCGTCAGGCCGGCCTGGACGTCGTCCGCGGGGAGGGCCGGGGTCGTCGGGGTGGGGCTCGGTGTGGTCGGCAGGGGCGTGCTCTGGGCGGCCAGTGCCGCCGAAGGAGCCT
Organism: Pseudonocardia sp. NPDC049154; assembly: GCF_040648315.1. Taxonomy (NCBI): domain Bacteria; kingdom Bacillati; phylum Actinomycetota; class Actinomycetes; order Pseudonocardiales; family Pseudonocardiaceae; genus Pseudonocardia; species Pseudonocardia sp. NPDC049154. The sequence continues at coordinate 15,610 of NZ_JBEZDN010000076.1, read as the reverse complement.
GCGTGGGGGGCGGCGCCGGCGCGGGGACCGGCGCGGAGACCGGCGCGGAGACCGGCGCGGAGACCGGCGCGGTGCGGTCGGCGGGGTCCGCGGCCAGCTGGTTCACGCCCGGCTGGGCGCACGCCACCAGAAGGCAGAAGGGGAGGCACAGGAGCGCCACCACCCGTCCGCTCCGCATGCGGGCGGTCGGGGCGGGCGCCGCTCCAGGTGATGGCACGGCGGGGAGCCTGCCACCAGCGGGCCGTCGGCGCCGCACACACCGCGGTGTGGTCACATGACCGTGACCGGCGGGCGGCGCGCGTCAGGCGGCGCGCCGGGCCTCGTCGTGCTCGGCCATGATCCGCAGCGCGGCGTCCGGGTAGTCGGCCACCAGCCGCTCCACCAGGTCCTCGCGGCCCTCCTCGACGGCGGAGTTGACCGCCGACACGTACTCGTCGTGCAGCAGCCGCAGCCGCGCACGCACTCGCTCACTCATCTCGCTCCTCGTGTGCTTGAACGTTCCAGCAGGTTCAACGGCGGCGGGCCCGGACGTGTTTCAGACCCGGGCCCAGCTCACATCGTCAGTTCTGGGGAACTCCGACGGCGGCCCCCGACCGGCCGAGGGCCGGCGCGACGTGCCGCACGATCGTCTCGAGGATGTGCGCGTTGTACTCCACGCCCAGCTGGTTCGGCACGGTGAACAGCACCGTGTCGGCCTCCCGGACCGCCTCGTCGGCGGCGAGCTCGGCGGCGAGACGGTCGGGCTCGCCCACGTAGGTCCGCCCGAACCGGGCGCGGACGCCCTCGAGCAGGCCCACCTGGTCGCCCTCGCCGTGGGTCCCGAAGTACCGGCGGTCGAGGTCGGTCGTCACCGGCGCGCAACGCTGATTGCGCGTTCAACCTTCCCCGCGTCAGCTGGTGAGGTTGAGCTCGAACGAGTAGCGGCTGGCGCGGTAGAGGTGCGAGCCGTACTCGACGGCCTTGCCCGCGGCGTCCCAGGCGGTGCGGGTCATGGTGAGCAGCGGCGCGCCGCGGGCCTCGTCGAGGATCCGCGCCTCCCCCGCGCTCGCCACCCGCGCACCGACGATCTGGTTCGCCATGCGCGGGACGTGCCCGGCCCCGCGCAGCAGGTCGTAGAGCCCGTTGCGCTCGAGGTCCTCCCGGCGCAGCCGGATCACGTCGACGGGCACGGCGTTGTGCATGAGCGCCAACGGCTCGTCGCCGGCGAAGCGCAGCCGCTCGATCCAGGTGACCTCGGCGCCGAAGGGGATCCCGAGGGCCTCGGCGATCTGGTCCGGAGCGGGCCGCACCTCGAACTCGCGGATCTCGGTGCGCGGTGCCTGCCCGCTCTTGAGCAGGTCGTCGTACAGGCTCGACAGCTCGACGGGGCGGCGGACCTTGGGGTGCACCACCTGGGTGCCCACGCCGCGCTTGCGCACCAGCATCCCGCGTTCGACCAGGTAGGAGATGGCGCGGCGCATCGTCGGGCGGGAGACCCCGAGCCGATCGGCGAGCTCGACCTCGTTCTCCAACCGGGAGCCGACCGGGATGTCGCCCTCCTCGATCTGCTGCTGCAGCCGCGTCGCGACCTGGTAGTAGAGCGGCACGGGGCTCGTCCGGTCGAGGGTGACGTCCGGGACCAACGCTCCGCTCGCCTGTCGGTCCACGCGCCACCGCTCCCCTCCATGTCCTGACAAAATATGTCAGGACAAACCATTGACGTACAGCCCTGACGAGCGTACACCTAACCCCGGTGTTCGGAGTCACAACGAATTCGATCATCCGCCCGGCAACGGTTGCCGGGCGCCACCCGGCGGAGGGACACGTGGCGATGCCGCTCGTGAGTCTCGGTGCGTGAGGCCGCGCTGTCGGACCTCGTGCGCACCCGTGCGCGCCGTCCCGACGCCGTGGCCGAGGCCGCCGCCACCCGCCGTCGCCCCGCCTCGCCCTTCGGCGAGCACGGCCGGCTGATGATGGTCGCCGCCGACCATCCCGCCCGGGGTGCCCTCGGCGCGGGCGACCGCCCGATGGCGATGGCCGACCGCGCCGACCTGCTCGACCGGCTGGCGCTCGCCCTGTCCCGGCCCGGCGTCAACGGCGTGCTCGGAACGCCGGACGTCCTGGAGGACCTGCTCCTGCTGGGCGCCCTCGACGACAAGGTCGTCGTCGGCTCGATGAACCGCGGGGGCCTGGCCGGCACCACCTTCGAGCTCGACGACCGCTTCACCGCCTACGACCCCGCGAGCATCGCCGCCGCCGGGTTCGAGGGCGGCAAGATGCTCCTGCGGATCGACGCCGACGACGCCGCCAGCGTCGCCACGCTCGAGTCCTGCGGGCGCGCGGTGTCCGGGCTCGCCGGGCACCGCCTGATGGCCATGGTCGAGCCGTTCCTGTCCCGGCGTATCGACGGCCGGGTCCGCAACGAGCTCACCGTGGAGGCGATGACCCGAGCGATGACCGTCGCCGCGGGCCTGGGCACCACATCGGCCTACACCTGGCTGAAGGTGCCGATCGTCGGGGACGGCGGGGCGGACATGGCGCGGGCGATGGCCGCGACCACGCTCCCCGCCGTGATCCTCGGCGGGGAGGTGGCCGCCGACCAGGAGGCCACCTTCGCCACCTGGAGCAAGGCGCTCGCCCTGCCCACCGTGCAGGGGCTGGTCGTCGGCCGGTCCCTGTTGTACCCACCGGATGACGACGTCTCGGGGGCCGTCGACGCCGCGGTCCGGCTGCTGTAGAAGCACCGCACCACACCACTCACCGCCAGAGCAGTTTCGGGAAGGACAAGGATGTTCCGATCAGGCAAGCGGGTCGTCGCCCTCGTGGCGGCCCTCGCGGGAGCGGCGCTCGTCGCGGCAGGCTGCAGCAGTCAGGGCGGCGCCCAGCAGAACAGCACCGAGGCGACGGCCCAGCGCTACACGATCGCGATGATCACGCACGAGCAGCCCGGCGACTCGTTCTGGGACAAGATCCGGGCGGGCGCGCAGCAGGCCGCCACCCAGCTCAACGTCGACCTGAAGTACTCGAACAACCAGGACGCCGGTCAGCAGGCCACCCTCGTCCAGAACGCGATCGACTCCAAGGTCAACGGCATCGCCGTGACCCTCGCCTACGCCGACCAGGTCGGGCCGGCAGCCCAGAAGGCCGTCCAGGCGGGCATCCCCACCGTGGCCTTCAACTCGGGCATCAACGAGTACCAGAAGTACGACATCCCGATGTACTTCGGCTCCGACGAGGACCTCGCCGGCCAGTCCGCGGGCGAGCGCCTCGCCCAGGCCGGCGGCGGCAAGGCGCTGTGCGTGGTCCAGGAGCAGGGCTCGGTGGCCCTGGAGGCGCGCTGCGCCGGGGTGAAGAAGAGCTTCCCGAGCACCGAGAACCTGCAGGTCAACGGCGCCGACCTGCCGTCGGTCCAGCAGACCATCGGGGCCAAGCTGCAGCAGGACCCGTCGATCACCAACGTCGTCACCCTCGGCGCGCCGATCGCGCTCGCCGCGCTGCAGGCCAAGACCGACGCCGGCAGCCAGGCCAAGGTCGTGACCTTCGACCTGAACTCCGACGTGGCCAAGGCCATCCAGAGCGGCCAGATCCTGTTCTCCATCGACCAGCAGCCCTACGTCCAGGGCTACATGGCCGTGCAGTCGCTGTGGCTCAACCTGACCAACGGCAACGACCTCGGCGGCGGCAAGCCGGTGCTCACCGGCCCGTCCTTCGTCGACAACACCAACATCAACCAGATCGCCGAGTACGCGGCGAAGAACACCCGCTGACCCGATCCGTCCGCGGGGGCCGCCTCCCGGTGGCCCCCGCGGACGGGAACCCGACCCAGGAGCGTCCAGCGATGAGCTCACCAGTCGCGACCCCGCCGTCGCCCCCGTCCACGCCCTCGACCGGCGCCGAGCCCGTGCGCGTGCAGCGTTCCCTCGGCGCGCGCATCCTCTCCCGCCCCGAGGTCGGTTCCCTCGCCGCGGCGATCGCGATCTTCGTGTTCTTCTTCGCGATCGCCCCGCCCTTCCGCACGGCGGAAGCCCTCTCGACCGTCCTCTACTCCGCCTCCACCATCGGCATCGTCGCCCTCGGCGTGGCGCTGCTGATGATCGGCGGCGAGTTCGACCTGTCGTCCGGCGTCCAGGTCACCACGGCCGCGCTGGCATCGTCGATGATCAGCTACCAGTTCTCGCTCAACGCCTGGGTCGGCGCGGTCGCCTCGCTGGTCATCGCCCTGGCGATCGGCTTCGCCAACGGCTGGCTGCTGATGAAGACCAAGTTGCCCAGCTTCCTGATCACCCTGTCGACCTTCTTCATGCTGCAGGGCATCAACCTCGGCGTCACCAAGCTGCTGACCGGCGCCGTGGCCACCCAGAACATCTCCGACCTCGACGGCTTCGCCTCGGCCAAGGCCATCTTCGCCTCGGACGTCAGCCTCGGCTTCGTCAACGTCAAGATCTCGGTGTTCTGGTGGATCCTGTTCACACTGGTCGCCACCTGGATCCTGCTGCGCACCCGCACCGGCAACTGGATCTTCGCCGTCGGCGGCAACCAGGACTCCGCCCGTGCGGTCGGTGTCCCGGTCGGCAAGGTCAAGATCGGCCTGTTCATGGGCGTCGCGTTCTGCGCCTGGTTCCTGGGTCAGCACCTGCTGTTCAACTTCTCGACCGTGCAGGCCGGCCTCGGTGTCGGCAACGAGCTGATCTACATCGTGGCCGCGGTCGTCGGCGGCGCGCTGCTCACCGGCGGCTACGGCTCCGCGATCGGCGCCGCGATCGGCGCCTTCATCTTCGGCATGACCACCCAGGGCATCGTGTACGCCGGCTGGGACCCCAACTGGTTCAAGACCTTCCTGGGCGTCATGCTCCTGCTCGCGGTCCTGCTCAACCTGTACGTCAAGAACTCCGCCTCGCGGCGCAAGTGAGGATGTGACTCGGATGACCGACACGATCATCGAACACGCCGACCACACCCTCGAGGTCGGCACCCCGCTCGTCGAGATGGAGGACGTCGGCAAGACCTACGGCGCCATCCGCGCCCTCGAAGGGGTCAACCTGACCGTCAACGCCGGTGAGGTCACCTGCGTCCTCGGCGACAACGGCGCCGGCAAGTCCACTCTCATCAAGATCATCTCCGGGTTGCACCCGCACACCGAGGGCACGGTCAAGGTCGACGGCGCCGACGTGCACTTCGGCAGCCCCCGCGAGTCCCTCGACCACGGCATCGCCACCGTGTACCAGGACCTCGCGGTGGTCAGCCTGATGGAGGTGTGGCGCAACTTCTTCCTCGGCTCCGAGCTGCGCAAGGGCAAGTTCCCGGGCGCCCCGCTCGACATCGCGGCGATGCGCGAGATCGCCGACGACGAACTGAAGAAGATGGGCATCTTCGTCAAGGACATCAACCAGCCCATCGGCACCCTGTCCGGCGGCCAGCGCCAGTGTGTCGCGATCGCCCGCGCCGTCTACTTCGGCGCCCGCGTGCTGATCCTCGACGAGCCCACCGCCGCCCTGGGCGTCAAGCAGTCCGGCGTGGTGCTCAAGTACACCGCCGCCGCCCGCGACGCCGGCCTGGGCGTCGTGTTCATCACCCACAACCCGCACCACGCCTACATGGTCGGCGACCACTTCATCATCCTGAAGCTCGGCCGCCGGGTGCTGGACAAGAAGCGCTCCGAGGTCTCCCTCGAGGAGCTGACCGCCGAGATGGCCGGCGGCCAGGAGCTCGCCGAGCTCGCCCACGAGCTCAAGCGCTGACCCGCGCACCTGCGGCCGGTCCCCGCCCGGGGGCCGGCCGCAGCCGTGTGCTCCCCTCTTCCCCGAAAGGCGGTTCCCCGTTGAGCACCCTCCGCATCGGCCTCGCCGGCCTCGGCCGCATGGGCCGCATCCACGCCGACAACCTCGCCGGGCGGTGCTCCGTCGCCCGGCTCGGCGCGGTCTACGACGCCGACCCCGCCGTCGCCCGGGAGGCGGGCGAGCGCTACGGCGTGCCGTGGACGGCGAGCTTCGAGGAGCTGCTCGCCCACCCCGACGCCGAGGCCGTCGCCATCGCGACGCCGACCGGCGCGCACGCCCCGATGACCGTCGCGGCGGCACAGGCGGGCCGGGACGTGTTCTGCGAGAAGCCGATCGCCCTGGACCGGGCGACGACCGTCGCCACCGTCGAGGAGGTGCGGCGGGCCGGCGTGCAGTTCCAGGTCGGCTTCCACCGGCGCTTCGACCCGGACTGGGCCGCCGTCGCGGACCGGATCCGGGCGGGCGAGCTGGGCGAGGTCGCACTCTTCCGCAGCTCGCTGCGGGACATGGCGTCGCCGCCCGCGTCGTTCCTCGCCGGGTCGGGCGGGTTCTTCCGCGACGTCACCGTCCACGACCTCGACGTCGCCCGCTGGCTCGTCGGCGAGGTCGTCGAGGTGACCGCGCACGGCGCCGCCGTCTCCGACCCGGAGGGCTTCGCGGCCGTCGGCGACGTCGACACCGCCGTCGTGGTGCTCCGCTTCGCCTCGGGCGCGCTCGGCGTGATCGACAACAGCCGGGCCTCCGGCTACGGCTACGAGTGCTCGACCGAGGTCATGGGCAGCCGGGCCACCGCACGCATCGACAACCCGTACCGCCGCGGCTACGAGTGGCGCACCCCCGGCCTGACCAGCCGCGACCTCGTCGCCGACTTCCAGGAGCGCTACCCGCTGGCCTACGCCGCCGAGCTCGACGGCTTCGCCCGCGCGGTCCTCGCCCGCTCCCCCGTGCAGGTCTCCGGCGAGGACGCCCTCGCGGCCTTCGACCTCGCCGAGGCCGCCGACGAGTCCTGGCGGACGGGCCGGACCGTGGCCGTCCGGTACACCGGCAGCGGCTACGAGCGCGCGGCGGTGAACGCGTGACCGGCCTGCGGATCGGGCTGCTCGGCGCGTCCCGGATCGCCGACGAGGCCCTCGTCCGGCCCTCGGCGACCACCGCCGACCGGCTCGTCGCCGTCGCCGCGCGGGATCGCGGGCGGGCCGAGGAGTTCGCCCGCCGCCACGGCGTCGAACGGGTCGCCGACGACTACGCGGCGCTGCTCGCCGACCCCGGGGTCGACGTCGTCTACAACGCGCTGCCGAACGCCCTGCACGCGCCGTGGAACCGGCAGATCGTCGCCGCGGGCAAGGCCTTGCTCGCCGAGAAGCCCTTCGCCGGCTCCGCGGCCGAGTGCCGGGCGGTGCGCGAGGCCGCCGTCGCCGCGGGCGTACCCGTGTTCGTCGGCTACCACTACTTCCACCACCCGCTCTACCGGCGGCTGGCCGAGGTGGTGGCCGCGGGCGCGATCGGGGAGGTCACGGCCGTCGAGACGCGGATGCGGATGCCGGCACCCCCGCCCGACGACGTCCGCTGGTCCCTCCCCCTCGCCGGCGGCGCCCTCATGGACCTCGGCTGCTACGCGGTGCACACCCTGCTGATGATCGCGCCGTCGCTCGGCGGCACACCGGTGCTGGTGGACGCGCGGGCGGGCGAGCGCTCGCCGGGAGTCGACGAGTGGGCCGATGCCACGTACCGCTTCCCGGGCGGGGCGGAGGGCCGGATCCACTGCCACATCGCCGCGCCGGGCTGGGAGATGGCGCACCGGATCGTCGGAACCCGCGGCGAGGTGCTGGCGCCGATGTACGCCCTGCCCCACCGCGACGACCGGCTGATCGTGCGGGTCGGCCACGACGAGCGGGTGGAGCGGCTCGGCACCACGCCGACCTACGACTTCCAGCTCACCGCGCTGCGGGCGTACCTGACCGGCACCGCTCCCCTCCCCCGCGGCGCCGGCATGGACCTCAGCGTGGAGATCGCGGAGCAGCTCGACGCGATCTACCTCGCCACCGGCCTCCCCCTCCGCCCCGGCGCGGTGCCGGTCCGCTGAGCGGTCTAGAGGGGGTCCGAGACCGCGAGGGGCGGTCCGACCACCTGGATGCCGTTCGCGCGCCCGATCTCGGCGAGCCCGTCCGGGTCGATCGAACCGGGTGGGAGCTCGGCGAACCGCTCGAAGAACCGCTCCAGCCCCGAGGGCGTCGTGACCACGAGCAGGCGGCCCGGCGTGTCGCCGACGTTCTGGAAGCTGTGGGGCAGGCCCCGTGGGCCGAAGGCCATGCCACCCTCCGGGACGCCGACGATGTCGTCACCCAGCCGGAAGCGGTACTCCCCCTCGAGGACCCACCACAGCTCGTCCTCGCGCACGTGGGTGTGCAGCGCCGGCCCGTCCTTCGGCCCGGTCACGAACTCGAGGACGGTCAGTGCCCCGGCGGTGTTGCCCCCGTGCGCCTTGACCGTGACCGAACCGCCGGTCGCGGTCCGGAGCGGCCTGCCCTCCCCGGGGAGCACGGCGAACGGTGCTCGGGTGGTGGACATCGGGACCTCCTCCGGCTGCGCCGGTCGGCGCACCTCGGCCACCGATCCTTCCGGCGGGACACACCGCCGGACATACGCAGAGCTACGTAGCCGCACCCGCCAGGGGGAGCATTTGGTCGCGGGCCGCTCCGTCGTTGCGTGGCCCTCAGGACGTGCGCGGCGGGGCGGTGGTGCGGCGGACCGTGAGGTAGGGCTCGAGGACCTGCTCGGGCCCCGCCTCGGTGCGCCCGCCGTCCAGCCGCGCGACCACGGCCTCGACCGCGCGGCCGGCGAGGCCGGCGGTGTCCTGGCCGACCGTCGTCAGGCCGACGTGGGCCATGCGGGCGAGCGGGTCGTCGTCGTAGCCGACGACGGAGACCCGGCCGGGGACGTCGATCCCGTTGCGGGCCAGGGCGTCGAGCAGGCCGACGGCGGTGCGGTCGTTGAACGCGACGACCGCGGTGGGCAGGTCGCCCTCCGCGAGCAGGGCCTCGGCGGCGCGGATCCCGATGATCTCGGTGCCGGAGGGCGTGCCGTGGCCGGGCAGCACCCGCGGCTCCAGCCCCCGGGCCGCCATGGCGCGCAGGTAGCCGTCGCGACGGTCCTGCGCGACCGTGCCGGGGCCGCCGTCGACGTAGGCGATCGCGGTGTGCCCCAGGCCGTGCAGGTGGTCGACGGCCAGCGCGGTACCGGCCTCGTCGGCGGTGCGCACGACGTCGGGCCGTGTCCGGCCCGGGCCCGGCGGCGGGTCCAGACGGCGGCAGAGCAGCACCAGCGGGACCGTCGCGGCGAGCTCGCTCAGCCGGTCGGCGGGCGCGTCCGGGCCGATGAGGACCAGCGCCTCGCAGCGGGAGTCGAGCAGCGTCTCGACCGCGCGGTCCTCGCCCCGGCTGCGGGTGATGGTGGAGAGCACGAGGTCGTAGCCGCGGGCCTCGGCGGCGTCCTGCAGGTGCTCGGCGACGTCGGCGTGGAACGGGCTGCGCACGTCGATGAGCAGGCCGATCAGCCGGCTGCGGCGGCGGGCGAGCAGGCTCGCGGCCCGGTCGGGCCGGTAGCCGAGCCGCTGTGCCGCGTCGAGCACCCGGGCGCGGGTCTCGGCGCTGGGGCCGGGCGCGCCGCGCAGCACGAGGGACACCGAGGCGGGCGAGACGCCCACCGCGGCGGCCACGTCGTCGAGCCGGACCCGGCGACCGCCGTTGCCCGCCATCCCACCTCCTCGGCCGCGCGTCGTCCCGCGGCACCCGTATCGAAGCACGCCGCCCACCCGCTCCGCGGACGAGCGAACGGCCCGCTGGTTCACATCTACTGAACGCGAGCGCCGCTCGTGCCTCCCCGCCTCGGACGCGAACGGCCCGCTCGCTCACACCTGGTGAACGAGAGCGCCGCTCGTGCGTTCGGAAGGCGTGCGGAGGGCCTTGACACCACCCCGCCGCGGCCTGGACCATACTTGTGTTTGAAGCGCTTTAAAAGCACAGCGCTTCCGGCGGCCCGACCGCCTCACGACACCGGAGGACCTTCGATGACGAGCTCCGTCCGCCCCCACGCGCCCGTGTGGCTCGACCCGGCCGACGCCCGCCTCGACGACCTGCGCACCGTCGTCGCGCAGGGCACCGATCCGGCCGCCTTCCCCCTCGCCGAGGTCGTCTCCGGCGTCACGGTCTACGACGGCGAGCGGCTGCGCCGCGAGGCCGCCGGCGACGGCCGGCGCGCGGTCCAGGCCGAGCTGGTGCGCGCCCTCCTCGACGGTCCCGGGATCGTCGTGATCACGGGCGCCTACCCGGACCGGGCCGTCCTCGACCGCGCCACGGACGCCTTCTTCGCGCTGATCGAGCAGCAGAAGGCCACCGGTGCCGCCGTCGGCGACCACTTCGCCGCGCCCGGCAGCAACGACCGGATCTGGAACGCGCTGGAGAAGCTCGCGGTCGCCGACCCGGACACCTTCGCCGCCTACTACGCCAACGATGTCCTCGCCCTGGTCTCCGAAGCCTGGCTCGGCCCGGCGTACCAGATCACCTCGCAGGTCAACGTCGTGAACCCGGGCGGGAAGGCGCAGTCCCCGCACCGCGACTACCACCTCGGCTTCATGAGCCCGGCCGGCGCGGCCCGCTACCCCGCCCACCAGCACGCGCTCACCCCGGCGCTGACGCTGCAGGGCGCCGTCGCGCACTGCGACATGCCGGTCGAGACGGGGCCGACGCTCTACCTGCCGCACTCGCAGAAGTACGCGCACGGCTACCTGGTGGCCGAGCACGAGGAGTTCCGGGCCTTCTTCGCCGAGCACCACGTGCAGCTGCCGCTCGCGTGCGGCGACGCCGCCTTCTTCAACCCGGCGCTGCTGCACGGCGCGGGCACCAACCGGTCGGCCGACGTCCGGCGCATCGCCAACCTGCTGCAGGTCTCGTCGGCGTTCGGGCGGGCCATGGAGTACGTCGACCGGGGCCGGGTGTGCCGCGCGGTGCTGCCCGCGCTGCGCCGGATGCGGGCCGCGGGCGCCGACGAGGCGCAGCTGCGCCAGGTGATCGCGGCCTCGGCCGAGGGCTACGCCTTCCCCACCGACCTGGACCGCGACCCGCCGGTCGACGGGCTCGCCCCGCCGTCGCAGGCCGACCTGCTGACCGAGGCGGTCCTGCTCGGCCACGACGACGACACCTTCGCCGCGACCCTCGCGGCCCGTTCCGCGAAGCGGGGTTTCTGAATGCTGCTCGAGGACAAGGTCGTACTGGTCAGCGGCGGGACGGCGGGGGTCGGCGCCGCCGTCGCCCGCGCCGCCGCCCGGGCCGGCGCGTCGGTCGCCGTGACCGGCCGCCGCCGGGAGCCGGGCGAGAAGGTCGCCGCCGAGCTGCGTGAGCTGGGCGCGGCCGCCCTCTACCGGCCCTGCGACGTCGCGGACCCCGCGCAGGTCCGCGCGGCCGTCGACTCCGTGGTCGCCGAGTTCGGGCGGGTCGACGGGCTGGTCAACGCCGCGGGCCTCACCGACCGCGGGAGCCTCGTCGACACCACCCCGGAGCTGTTCGACCGGCAGATCGCCATCAACCTGAAGGGCCCGTTCTTCGCGATGCAGGCCGTGGTGCGGGACATGCTGCGGCGCGGGGCACCCGGTTCGATCGTCAACATCGGGTCGGAGGCCGCCAACGGCGGCGCACCCGTCCTGGCCCCGTACGTCGCGGCCAAGGCGGGCCTCGCCGGCCTGACGAGGAACGCCGCGCACGCCCACCGCTTCGACCGGATCCGGATCAACCAGCTGAACATCGGCTGGACGGACACCGAGGGCGAGGACCTCACCCAGCGCCGGTTCCACGGCGCGGGCGACGACTGGCGCGAGCGCGCCGCGCAGCGGCTGCCCGCCGGCCGGCTCGCCGACCCTGACGAGATCGCCGAGATGGTCGTCCTCCTGCTCTCCGACCGCAGCGGCGTGGTCACCGGGTCCGTCCTGGACTGGGACCAGGCCGTGATCGGCGCCCACGACTGACCCCCGACACACCCGAGAGGCACACCGATGTCCGCACCCAAGATCGCCGGCGCCCCCATCTCCTGGGGCGTGTGCGAGGTCCCGGGCTGGGGCCACCAGCTCACGCCCGAGCGCGTGCTCGCCGAGATGGCCGAGGTGGGGCTCGTCGCCACCGAGTTCGGCCCGGACGGCTTCCTGCCCGACGACCCGGCCGCCAAGGCCGCGACGCTCGCCGCGCACCACCTCACCGCCGTCGGCGGCTTCACCCCGACGCTGCTGCACCGGCCCGACCACGACCCGGTCCCCGGCGTCGAGGCGCTGCTGCCGAGCTACGCGGCCGCCGCGGCCGGCACCCTCGTCCTCTCCGCCGACACCGGCCTGACCGGCTACGACTCCCGCCCCGAGCTCGACGACGCCGGCTGGAAGACCCTCCTGGTCAACCTCGACCGGATCGGCGCCGTCGCCGCCGCGGCGGGCATCGAGACCGTGCTGCACCCGCACGTCGGGACGATGGTCGAGACCGGCGACGACGTCCGGCGCGTGCTCGAGGGCTCGTCGATCGCGCTGTGCCTGGACACCGGGCACCTGCTGATCGGCGGCACCGACCCGGCCGAGCTCACCCGCCAGGCCCCGGAGCGGGTGGCGCACACCCACTTCAAGGACGTCGACCTCGGCCTGGCCCGCCAGGTCCAGGACGGTCGCCGGACCTACACCGAGGCCGTCCGGGAGGGCATGTACCGGCCGCTCGGCACCGGCGACGTCGACTTCGGCTCCATCGTCGCGAGCCTGCAGGGGCGCGACTACCAGGGCTGGTACGTGCTGGAGCAGGACACGATCCTCACCGAGGCGCCCACCGGCGTCGGCCCCGCCGCCGACGTGCACACCAGCGTCGAGCAGCTCAGGAGCCTGTTGTCCCGGCCGTGATGATCTGGCCCCGCCACTGCGCCCCTGTGCCCCGGCCGACCGGGGTCAGGTCCGGACCCGGGTCCCGACGGCGAGGAGGGCGGCGGCCGCGCCGGTGCCGGCGAGCAGCACGAACAGCTCGGGGTAGCCGCCGAGCGCGGCCGCCAGGGTGGCGCCCGCCCACGGGGCGACCGCGGTCGCGGTCATCGCGGGGGCCGAGAGGATGCCGCTCAGCCGCCCGTAGTGCGCCGCACCCCACCGGTCGCTCACGGCCGTCGCCTGGAGCAGGGTGAAGATGCCGCGCGTCGCCCCGGTCAGCATGGCCAGCGCGACGAGCAGCGGGACCGGGCCCGGCGTCACGCCGAGGACCAGCGTGGTCGCGGCGAGCGCACCGAGCACCAGCACGGACCGCGCCCGCGCCGGCATCGCCGTGAGCCGCCCGTAGCCCAACCGCCCGAGCACCTGCCCGACACCGCCGAGGCCCAGCGCCCACGCCGCGGTGCCGGTGGAGAGACCGCGCTCGAGCAGCAATGGGACCTGGTTGACCACGACCGCGAACGCGGTGAAGGCGCCGAGCCCGACCGCGGCCGTGACCAGCACGAACGGTCGGCTGCGGGCGATCGGGCCGGGGTCGTTGTGCAGGCCGTCCCCGGGCGCGGGGGCGTCGGGCCAGGGCCCGCGCAACCCGAGGAGGTGCGCCGGGACGGTCACCACCAGGAGCACCCCGGCGAGCACCAGGTAGGCGTGCCGCCACCCGAGGTGCCCGAGCAGCGTCGCGGTGAGCGGGGCGAACACCGTGCTGGCCAGCCCGCCGAGCAGGGTCACCGCGGTGAGCGCGGTGACCCTCCGCGGCCCCCACCAGCGGGTCAGCGCGGCGAACGCCGGCGGGTAGAGCGTCCCGGCCATCGCGATCCCCGCGAGCAGCCAGGCCCCGAGGAACGCGAGGAACGTGGGCGCGAGCGCGATGCCGACGACCGCGGGTACGCCGACCGCGGACGCCGCCGTCATGATCCAGCGCGGTCCCCAGCGGTCGAGGGCGCGGCCGAGCGGGATCCCGACCAGCGCCGAGGTGACCAACCCGGCCGAGAAGGCCCCGGTCACGGCCCCGATCGACCAGCCGGTCTCCCGGGACAGCGTGGGCGCGAGGACCGGGAAGGCGTAGTAGAGGACCCCCCAGCTGGTCACCTCGGTGACGCACAGGACGGCGAGCACCCGGCGCAGCCCGCTGCGCCCGAGCTCCGCCGTGCCGTCCACGCCCGCCACCCTGCCTCCCCGGCCGCGGCCCCGCAGGGCCGGCCACGGCGGGACGGGCGATCGTCAGCGCCCCGTCAGGGCCTCGGACGGGAGCGGGAAACGCGACGGGGCGGTCAGCGCATCCGGCGCGCCGAGGCGCCGGCGCCGGCCACCAGGCTGCTGATCACCAGCCCGATCACCAGGTGGATCACGGAGTTGGCCACCCGCTCGCCGATCGGCGCGGAGCCGAGCAGCGGGAGCAGGGCCGCGACCACGGTCACCAGCCCGACGATCCACGTCAGGTAGGTCATCGGCCGCGGCGTGGAGACGAGCAGCAGGTGCGCAAGGCCCGTCGCGGCCAGCGCGGCCACCGCCGACAGGACGCAGAGCAGCACGGTGCGCGAGTCGCCGAGCGCCCCGGAGCTGGCCGGCCCGTTGAAGGCGATGCGCAGGACCGCGCGCACGATCAGCGTCCCGACCATCGCCACCAGCGCCGCGACGATCGCCGTGGCGATGCCCGCCGCCCAGAGCCGGCCCGCGTCGACGGAGGGCTTCGGCGCCCGCGGCGGCTCGTACTCCTGGGCGTACTGCGGGTCCCCGTACTGCGGGTCCCCGTACTGCTGGCCGTACTGGTCCTGGTCCGGGAGCCGCCGGGTCTCGTCCCCGCGGTCCCAGGTGCCGTACCCGCCGCCCGATCCGTAGCCTCCGGCCATCCCGTTCCCTCTCGCTGTCTGCACTGCCTGCCGCAGTCTGTCGGCGCGGGCCCCGGCGGCCAAGGCGCCACGGCGCCACGACCGGGTGGGCCTACCCTGGGTCCGTGTCCGCCCCCACCCCACCCGGCGCCGCAGGTGCCACCCTGCAGCCTCCGAAGCTCCTGCTCGGGCTGGTCGCCACGGCGGCCGTCGCACACGGCGGGCTCGCCGTCGTCGGCGGGGCGCTGTGGGCGCAGGTGCTCTCCGCCGTCCTCTGTGCGGCGGGGCTGGTCGCGGTCGGGTTCCTCGTCGCGCGGCCGGTGCCGCACGTCGTGCTGGGCACCGCGGTGCTGGGCATGCTCGGCGTCGCGAGCTTTCTCGGCGTGCTCGGCGCCGCCCTCGCCACCGGCGGGCACCCGGTGTCCGGCTGGGTCGGGCCGTGGGGCATCGCCGCGGTGATCGCCGACTCCTCGGTGGTCCGGATCGCGGCGGCCGTGCTGCGCCGGGCGGAGAAGGCGGGTCGCGGACGGCCCTGAGCCGCGATCTGAACGTCACACACCGGTTACCTGCCGAGTACACCCGCTGCGCATGCTCGTAGCGTGATCGGCGCTGCTGCGGAGGGTCCGCTGATCGAGTTCCGGGTGCTCGGCGGGGTCGAGGCGTGGCGCGGCGGCGAGCGGGTGGAGCTCGGCGGACCCAAGCAACGGGCGGCCCTGGCCTCCCTCGTCCTGCGGGCGGGCCGGGTCGTGTCCCTCGAGCAGCTGATCGACGACCTGTGGCCCGAGGACCCGCCGGCCCGCGCGGCGGCCACCGTCCAGGTGTTCGTGTCGAACCTCCGGCGCGCGCTGGAGCCCGACCGCCCGCGCGGTGCCCCGGCGACGGTGCTGGTCACGGCCGCGCCGGGCTACCGGCTGGCCGTCGACCCGGCGGCGGTCGACGCGCACGCGTTCGCCCGGCTCGTCGACGACGGCCGCGCGGCCCTCACCGGCGACGACCCCGAGCGGGCCAGCAGCTCGGCGGCCCGCTCGGGG
>NZ_JBEZDN010000075.1:0-38301 GCF_040648315.1 Pseudonocardia sp. NPDC049154 | reverse complement strand
GCCGGGGTCCACCGGTGCCGGGTCCGATCCCCGCCCCCTGATCGCACCCGCCGGCCCCCGCCGGGGGCCGGTCCGCATCCCGCGCGCCCACACCGGCGCGCCGAGAGGACGACCCGTGTTCACCCGCACCCGCCGCACCGCGCTGCGCGCGACGGCCGTCACCGCCGCCGCCGGCGGCCTCCTCCTCGCCGGGACCGTCCCGGCGTTCGCGCACGTCACCGCCCAGCCGAGCACCGCCGAGCAGGGCGGCTACGCCGTGATCTCGATGCGCGTGCCCAACGAGTCCGACACCGCCGGCACCACCAAGCTCGAGGTCACCTTCCCGACCGACCACCCGGTCACCTCCGCCCGCACCACCCCGCAGCAGGGCTGGACGGCCGAGGTCACCAAGGGGAACCTGCCCGCGCCCGTCGAGGTCAACGGCCGGCAGGTCACCCAGGCCGTCACCAAGGTCACCTGGACCGCGCAGCCGGGCACCCGGATCGGCCCCGGCCAGTTCGTCGACTTCCCGCTGTCCCTCGGCCCGCTGCCGACCGGCACCGACCAGCTGGTCCTGCCCGCCACCCAGACCTACGACGACGGCCGCGTCGTCGCCTGGGACGAGCCGACCACGCCGGGCGGGGCGGAGCCGGAGCACCCCGCCCCGACCGTCACCCTGACGCCCGCCGGCACCGGCGGGCACGGCGGCCACGACGGCGCTGCGGCCGCGGGCACCGAGGAGACGGCGGCCTCGACCACGGACACGACCGCCCGCTGGCTCGGCGGCGTCGGCCTGCTGCTCGGTGCGCTCGGGCTCGGCCTGGGCGGCGGGGCGCTGCTGCGGAGCCGCCGGTCGGCGCCGGCTCCGGCACCCACGAGCGAGGACAGCGGAACCAAGGTGGGGAGCGACACATGATCCGGCTGGCCCGCTTCGCCGCCGCCGGCCTGCTCGCCGGGCTCGCCCTGCTGCTCGGCGCCACCCCGGCGCTCGCGCACGCCGAGTTCGAGAGCAGCGACCCGGCGGACGGCGCGACCCTGGACACCGGGCCGCAGAAGGTCACGCTGACCTTCAGCGACACCATGCAGCAGGGCTTCAACACGATCACGGTGGTCGGCCCCGACGGGAAGGACTACATCTCCGGCGAGGTCCAGGCCCAGGGCGACTCGGTGAGCGCCACGGTCGGGCCGCTCGGCCCGGTCGGCCGGTACGAGATCGGCTACCGCGTGCTCTCCGACGACGGCCACCCGGTCTCGGGCAAGGTCGGGTTCACCCTGACCACCGCCGGGACCGGCACCGGGAGCTCCGCCGCGCCGGTCCCGTCGGCCGACGCCGCACCGAGCGCCGCCCCGGCCGCGCAGGCCACGCAGGCCCAGGAGTCCGGCGGCATGCCCATCTGGCCGTGGATCGTGGGTGCCGTGGTGCTCGTCGGTGCCGGAGTGGCCGTCGCGATGCGGCTGGGCCGGTCGTGACCGGGCCGGTCGTGACCGCGCCCGGCGCCGGGCAGGAGCGGGCCTGATGGGGGCGCCGACCGCGAGCCGGGGCTCGTCCGCCGAGCGGGTGGCCCCGCTCGTGTGGGCCGCGCTCGCGGTCGGCGCCGCCCTGCTCGCCGCCGTCCTGGCCCGGACCGCCGGGATCACCCTCGCCGCCACCGCCCTCCGGGGCCTGACGGACGCGGCCGCGGTCGCCTGCGTCGGGCTCGGCCTGGTCACCGTGCTGGTCCCGACCTCGGCGCGCGACGCCCGCGGCACCACGGTGATCCGCCGCGGCGACCGGGCGACGGTCGTCGTGGCCGGCGTATGGCTCACAGCCGTGCTGGTGTCGGTCGCGGTGCGCTCGGCGGAGGCGGTCGGCCGCCCGCTCGGCGCGCTCACCGCGGGCGACGTCGGCGCGTTCGTCACCCGGGTCGCCGCCGGCCGCGGGACCGTCCTGACGGCGTTGTGCGCAGTGGCGGTCCTCGGCTGCGCGGTCGCCCGGATGCGCAGCCCGGAGTCGGTGCCGGGGAGGGTCGTGCTGGTCGCGGCCCTGCTCGGGTCCCTGACCCCGGCCGTCACCGGGCACACCGGATCGTCGCCCGAGCACTCGCTGGCGGTGGTCACGGTGGCGTTCCACGTCGGCGCCGCCGCGCTGTGGGTCGGCGGGCTCGGCGTGCTGCTCCTGCTCGTCGCGCCGCACCGGGCGCTGCTCGACAGGGGCCTGCCGCGCTTCTCCCGGATCGCCACCGTGTGCCTGGTGGGCACGGCGCTCACCGGGGTGGCCAACGCGGTGCTCCGGCTCCCGGTGCTCGGTGACCTGTTCACCAGCAGCTACGGCGCGCTGATCCTCACCAAGACCGGGCTGATCGTCGTCCTCGCCCTGCTCGGCGGCCTCGCCCGCCGACGGCTGCAGCGCGGCACCCTCCCCGTGCTGCGGTGGGCGGGGGTGGAGGTCACGGTCATGGCGGTGACCGTCGGGATCGCCGCCGCCCTGAGCCAGACCGCCCCCTGAGCCCCTGAGCGACCCACCCCGCTGTGATCGTCGACAGCGGAGCGGGATCCGCGCTCGGCGCGGGGTGCGCTCCGCACCCGACGATCAGCGCTGCCGGGAGCGGCGGCGCCCCTGGCCGCGTGGGCGGACGGGGGCAGGGCTGGTCCAGTGGGCGGGGCGTTCGAACCCGGCGGGCAGGCGGGTGGTGGTGTCCCCCTGCGCCGCGGTGAGCTGCGGCGGGACCAGGAACAGCACGCCGCGCAGGTCCGCACCCTCGAGCCGCGCACCGCGGAAGTCCGCGCCCGTGACGTCGGCGCCCCGCAGGTCGGCGCCCCGGAGATCGGCACCCAGCAGCAGCGCGCCCCGCAGGCTCGCCCGCCGCAGGTCCGCGCCGCGCAGGCGGGCACCGATCAGGTCGGCGCCGCGGTGGTCCGGCCCGTCGCCCCGCGCGGCCTCGCTCGCCGCGACCAGCAGCGGATTGACGGCGCGGCGGTGGGCCTCGACGTCGAGCGTCGCCAGGTCCGCGGGGTCCAGTCGGGCGAGCTCGGAGGTGCGGACCACCGCCGCCGCGAGGTCCTCCGCGAGCGCACCTTCTGCCAGGTCCCGCGCCTCCACGAGGTAGCGCATCAGCTCGTGCACCATCCTGAGCTGCGGGAACGCGGCGAACACCGCCTCGCGGTCACCCGTCCGCCAGTCCGCCCGCGCCGACAGCGCCTGCCCCGCGCCGAAGCAGTCGAAGACCGTGCAGCCGACCATCCCCCGCGGCCGCAGCTCCGCGTGCAGCCGCACCGGGCGTCGGGCTGCAGGTGCCGGCACGGGGAGCCCGCGGGCTTGTCGAAGGCGAAGTCGGCGGAGCGCGCGAAGGCGGGCGCCACGCAGCACAGCCCGGTGCAACGGCTGCAGTCGGCGCGCAGGTCGATCAGGTCGAGCACGTGCTCGGACGCTACGCCTGCGGCTCGGACCGGTACGACTCCAGCAGCCGGAGCCAGATCTCGCTGATCGTCGGGAACGACGGGACCGCGTGCCACAGCCGTCCGAGCGGCACCTCGCCCGCGATCGCGACGGTCGCGGAGTGCACCAGCTCGGAGACGTCCTGGCCCACGAAAGTGGCGCCGACCAGCATCTCCCGGACCGGGTCGACGACGAGCACCGCGGCGCCGTCGTAGCCGTCGGCGTGCAGCGAGGACCCCGCCACGGCGATGTCCAGCTCCACCGTGCGCACGTCGATCCCGGCCTTCCGCGCCTCCTCGGCCGTCCTGCCGACGTGCCCGACCTCGGGGTCGGTGAACACCACCTGCGGCACGGCGTGGTGGTCGGCGGTCATCGCGTGCTCGCCCCAGGCCCCGGTGTCGAGCGGGGCGCCGTTCGCCCGCGCGGCGATCGCGTTGCCGGCGATGCGCGCCTGGTACTTGCCCATGTGCGTGAGCGGTGCCCGGCCGGTGACGTCGCCGGTCGCGTACAGCCACCCGCCGTCGACGCCCTGGACCAGCCCGGAGTCGTCGATCACGAAGGGCCTGCCCGGCTCGAGCCCGACGCTCTCGGCGCCGACGTCCCCGGTCCGGGGACGACGGCCGGTGGCGAGCAGCAGCTCGTCGACCTCGATCGACTCCCCGCCCACCGTGAGCGCGATGGCGTCGCCGGACTTCGCGACGGCGTCGAGCCCCTGGCCGAGCCGCAGGTCGATCCCGTCCTCCCGCAGCGCCTCGGCCACCTTCTCCCCCGCCACGGGCTCGGCGGAGGTGAGCAGCCGGTCGCCGCGGACGAGCATCGTGACCTGCGAGCCGAGCCGGGCGTAGGCCTGCGCCATCTCGCACCCGACCACGCCGCCGCCGAGGACGCCGAGCCGGCGGGGTGCCTCGTCCGCCGAGGTCGCGTCGCGCGAGCCCCAGGTCCGGACGGTGTCGATGCCGTCGATCGGCGGGGTGACGGGTGCGCTCCCCGTCGCGACGACGACGGCGTGCCGGACCCGGTAGACGTCGTCGCCCACGGCCACGACCTTCTCCCCGGCGAGCCGCCCGTGCCCCCTGACCAGGGTGATCCCGGACGACCCGACCCACTCGGCCTGCCCCGAGTCGTCGCCGCGCGAGGTGAAGGAGTCGCGGCGCGCGAACACGGCCTTGGGGTCGAAGTCCGCGGTCACCCCCGGCAGCCGGCGGGCGGCGGCGACGGCGCTGGGCGTGCGCAGCAGCGCCTTCGACGGGATGCAGGCCCAGTACGAGCACTCCCCGCCGACCTTCTCCGCCTCGACCAGTGCCACCGACAGGCCGCCGCGGTGGGCGTAGTCGGCGGCGTTCTCCCCGACCGGGCCCGCCCCGATCACGACGACGTCGAACTCGTGCTCGCTCACCCGAACTCCTCCCGTGCCGACGGCTGCGGGGGTGGCCGCGGCCGGGCCGATCATGCCCCGGCCGGCGGGGAACCACGCGGGAACCGCCCGACCGGGGATCCTGCCGTCAGTCCTGGACGGCCGCCACCGCCTCGAGGATGTCGGTGTCGCCGCCCATCAGCTCGAGCGTCAGGCCGGCGGTGCCGGGCGCCTGGAGCAGCGTGGCGAGGACGGCGGCGGTGTCGTCCCGGGTGATCTCCGTGCGGTCGAGGTGGTCCTTCGACAGCGCCACCCGCCCGATGCCGGGGTCGTCGGTGAGCGGGCCCGGGCGCACGATCGTGAGGTCGAGGTCGGGCCGGGCACGCAGGGCGTCCTCCGCCGCCTTCTTGGCCCGGATGTACGCCACCCAGACCTCGCCGCGGTCCGGGTCCGGCTCCTGGTCCACCCCGGTCGACGAGATCAGCAGGTAGCGCCGCACCCCCGCCTGCGCGGCGGCCTCGGCCAGCAGCTCCGCCGCGGCCCGGTCGACGGTGTCCTTGCGCTCGGCGGTGCTGCCCGGGCCGGCACCCGCCGCGAAGACGACCGCGTCGGCGCCCTTCAGGTGCGGCGCGAGATCGCCCGGCACCGCCTGCTCGAGGTCGACCACGGCCACCGCGGCCCCGGTCGCCTCGACGTCCGCGCGGTGGTCCGGGTTGCGCACCACGCTCACCACCTCGTCGCCCCGGTTCGCCAGCAGCGTGGCGAGCCGGAGCGCGATCTTGCCGTGTCCTCCCGCGATGACGGTCCGCATGGACGCGACGCTAGCGCCGCCCGCGCGGCCCCGCCGCCCGACGCCCGCCCGTGTTCCACGTGGAACACGCGCGGGTGAGGTCGGGCTCCGCTCCTGCCCCGAAGAGCAGGCCGTCGCAGGATGAGACACCCGGCCGGACGTCCCCCGTGCCGGACGGCCTGGCGTCGTTTTCGCTGATCAGCGGCACAGAAGAACGTTTCCCAAGATCGCGGTACCCGATCGGGCGAACGCAGTACGTGCCCGATTCGCCCTTTTTCTCGCATGGCGGAATTTGCTGCCTTGTGACGCCGCACACCGTGATCGACGGTGATCGGGACCACAACGGCAGCGACTCCGAGGAGGTACCGGCGTGAAAGCCGTCCGGGTGCACGAGTACCACTCCGATCCGAAGATCGACGACATCCCGGAGCCCGAGATCCAGGGCCCGCTCGACGTGATCGTCAAGATCGGGGGCGCCGGCGTCTGCCGCACGGACCTGCACATCATCAACGGGGACTGGGCGGAGGCGCAGAACCCCACGCTGCCGTACGTGATCGGCCACGAGAACGCGGGCTGGATCGAGGCGGTCGGCGACGGGGTCACCAACGTCGCCGTCGGGGACACGGTGATCCTGCACCCGCAGCCGTCGTGCGGGCTCTGCCTGGCTTGCCGCCGCGGTCGGGACATGCAGTGCGAGAACGCGTTCTTCCCCGGCCTGTCGAACAACGACGGCGGCATGGCCGAGTACCTGCGGACCACCGCGCGCGCCTGCATCAAGCTCGACCCGACCACCAACCCCGCCGACGTCGCCGCGCTGGCCGACGCGGGCATCACGGCCTACCACGCGGTGCGCAAGGCGGTCCCGGACCTCTTCCCCGGCACCACCGCCGTGGTCCAGGGCGCGGGCGGGCTGGGCCACATCGCGATCCAGGCGCTCGCGGCGATCACCGGGACCCGGATCGTCGTCGTCGACAAGAACCCGGACGCGCTCGCGCTCGCGAAGCAGATCGGTGCCGACGAGACCGTCCAGGCCGACGGCCACCACGTCGACGCCGTCAAGGACCTCACGAACGGCCGCGGCGGCGACGTGGTGTTCGACTTCGTCGCCGAGCAGGGCGCCGAGCTCGACGCCTGGCAGATGACCGCCCCCGCGGGGTCCCAGTACATCCTCGGTTACGGCGGTGAGTTCAAGGCCCCGACGCTCGACTTCGTCGGCGGCGAGAAGAACGTCATCGGCAACATCGTCGGCACCTACGCCGACCTCACCGAGCTCATGGTCCTGGCGCAGGCCGGGAAGGTCACGCTCCACACCAAGCAGTACCCGCTGGACGCGGCGCTCGACGCCCTGCACGACCTCGACGCCGGCCGGGTCCGCGGCCGGGCGATCCTCGTCCCCTGATCACCCCCTCTGAACAGCACCGACGCTGACGGAAGGAACCACCACATGTACGAGAAAGACGGAGAGAAGTACTTCGTCGTCGACTCACACAGCCACTTCTGGGACGCGTCCAAGGAGAACTGGGTCGAGGGCAAGGAACAGTTCGCCAAGGGCTGGATCGACTGCTTCTACGGCTACCACCAGCTCGGCCCGCCCGAGACCCACTGGGACTGGGAGCACTACCTCAAGCCCTCGCCCGAGGACTTCGAGCGCGACATGTTCGTCGAGGGCCACGTCGACTACGCGATCTTCCAGTCGACGTACCTCAAGGAGTGGTACCGGGACGGCTTCAACACCGTCGACCAGAACGCCGCGCTGCTGGAGAAGTGGGGCGACCGCCTCATCGTCAACGGCCGGTTCGACCCCCGTGAGGGCGACGCGGGCCTGAAGCAGCTCGAGGCGGACGTCGCGAAGTACAAGCACAAGGGCGTGAAGCTCTACACCGCGGAGTGGAACGGCGACTCCCGCGGCTACAAGCTCACCGACCCCGAGGCGTACCGCTTCCTGCAGGCCGCGCAGGACCTCGGCATCAAGAACATCCACGTCCACAAGGGCCCGACGATCTGGCCGCTGGACAAGGACGCGTTCGACGTCGCCGACGTCGACCACGCCGCCACGGACTTCCAGGGTCTCAACTTCATCGTCGAGCACGTGGGCCTGCCGCGTATCGAGGACTTCTGCTTCATGGCGGTGCAGGAGCCCAACGTCTACGCCGGCCTCTCCGTCGTCATCGGCGGCCTGATGCACGCCCGCCCGAAGTTCTTCGCCAAGGTCATGGGCGAGCTGCTGTTCTGGGTCGGCGAGGACAAGATGCTCTTCGGCGGCGACTACAACATCTGGGTGCCGAAGTGGCAGGTCGAGGGCCTGGTCGACTGGCAGATGCCCGACGACGACCAGTTCGCCGACTACCCGCGGCTCACCACCGCGTCGAAGAAGAAGATCCTCGGCCTCAACGCCGCGAAGCTCTACGACATCCCGGTGCCGCAGGAGCTGCAGCTGCCGACCTCGGCCGACGAGGCCATGCAGCCGGGCGAGGAGCTCGTCGAGGACAAGGCGGGTGCCCAGGCATGAGTCTGGAGCCTGCCGTGTGGCAGGCGCTGGGGACGGTGCTCGACCCGGAGCTGGACGAGCCGATCACGGACCTCGACTTCGTCGAGTCGTGCACCGTCTCCCCCTCGGGGGAGGTCACCGTGGGGCTGCGCCTGCCGACGTTCTTCTGCGCACCCAACTTCTCCTTCCTCATGGTCGCCGACGCCTACGACGCCGTGTCGGCGGTCCCCGGGGTCACCCGCGCGGTGGTCTCGCTCGCCGACCACCACGCGTCGGACGAGATCAACGGCGGGGTGGCCGCGCACGCCGGGTTCATCGGCTCGTTCGAGGGCGAGGCGACGGCGGAGCTCGACGAGCTGCGGCACACCTTCCTCGCGAAGGCGGCACTGGCCGGCCAGGACCGCCTCGCGCGGCCCCTGGTCGACGAGGGGGTGGGGCCGGACGAGCTCGCCGGGCTCACCCTGGCCGACATCCCCGACTCCATGGAGCTGCGCCGGCTCCGGGACCGGCGGATGGCGATCGGACTGCCCTACGAGGACGACGCCCCGCTGCTCATCCACCCCGACGGCAGCCGGGTCACGGCCGCCCAGGTGCCGCTGCACCTGCGGCGGGCGCGGCTGCAGCGCGTGGGGATCGAGACCAACGGCGAGTACTGCAAGTCCCTGCTGCAGACGCGCTACTCGGAGGAGGCGAAGGCCAGGGCGTGACGTGCTGATCGACGACCGGGGTCCCGCGGGGGTGGTGGGCCCCGGTCCCGTCGTTCTCGGGGCTGGTCGTCGGCGGATCACCGGGCTAACTTTGATGCAGTTGGATCAAAGGAGATCTGGACCATGGGTGTGCTCGACGGGCGGACCGCGATCGTCACGGGCGGCGCGAACGGGATCGGGGCCGCGATCCGCCGGCGCTTCGCCGCGGAGGGCGCGGCGGTCGTCGTCAACGACCTGGGCGGCGGGACGGACGGCAGCGGTGCCGACGCGGGCCGCGCCGAGGCCGTCGCGGCGGAGATCCGGGCCGCGGGCGGCCGGGCCGTCGCCGACGGGGGCGACGTCTCCGACACCGCGACCGGCGCACGGCTCGTGGAGACCGCCGTGCGCGAGTTCGGCGGGCTGGACGTGCTGGTGAACGCGGCCGGCATCCTCCGCGACCGGATGATCTTCAACATGTCCGACGAGGAGTGGGACGACGTGATCCGCGTGCACCTGCGCGGGCACTTCTCCACCTCCCGCGCGGCTGCCGCGCACTTCCGGGCGCAGCGCCGGCCGGACGGGCACTTCCGGATCGTCAACTTCACGTCGCACTCCGGGCTGGAGGGCTCGCCGGGGCAGGCCAACTACGCCGCCGCGAAGATGGGCATCGTCGGGCTGACGTGGTCGCTGGCCCAGGGGCTGGCCCGGTACGGCGTCACGGCCAACGCGATCGCGCCGGCCGCCGCGACCCGGCTGGTCGCCACGGTGGCGGAGAAGGACCGGGCGGTCGCGGACCGTCCCGCGGACGACGACCAGGTCCGGTCCCCGGACAACGTGGCCGAGCTGGCGCTCTACCTGGCGAGCGAGCGGTCCGACTGGCTGACCGGGCGGGTGCTGGGCTCGGTCGGTTTCGGCGTGACCGTCTACGAGAACCCCACGGTCGTGGCCGAGGCGCGCTCGGACGGGCCCTGGTCCTTCGACGACCTGGCCGCCTCACTGGAGAAGGAGGTCCGCGCGGTCGCCGACGGCCTGCCGCCCAGCCTCTTCGCGGACCAGGTCGCCCGGCGGTCCTGACGCCCGTTCAGGGCGCGGTGCTGGGCTCGGGCCGCACCGCGGGGACGACGACGGGCGCCGTGCGGCGAGGGCGGAGCAGGAACGCCGCGACGAGGGCCCCGAGGAACGCCAGGACGGCCGAGACCTCCAGGGCCAGCCGGACGCCCGAGGTCTGCGCGACCGCGTAGGCCGCCTGCACGGCGTCGGCCGAGGTCAGGGCCGCGGCGCCGCGCAGGTCGCCGGCGGCGAGCAGGTCCGCGGCGACCGGAAGCTCGGTGCGGGCGGAGGCCAGCGCGCCCGCGTGGATGATCGCGCCGAGCACGGCGATGCCCAGCGCGTTGCCCAGCTGCCGCGCGGTGTTGGCCGCGCCCGCGGCGACCCCGCTGCGCTCCGGCGCCACCCCGACCACCGCCGCGGCACCGAGCGCCGGGTTGGCCAGGCCCATCCCGAGCCCGGCGAGCACGAAGCCGGGCAGCAGGAGCGGGAAGGTCCACGACGTCTGCACGAAGGCCAGGGCCGCGAGCCCGGCCCCGGAGAGCGCGAGGCCGGCGGTGAGGCGGGTGCGCAGGGAGAACCGCGCCCCGATCCGCGCGCCGAACAGGGCGACGAGCGTGGAGAGCAGCGTCGCCGGGAGGAACCACAGCCCGGCCTGCAGCGCCGACAGCCCGAACACGACCTGCAGGTACGGGCCGAGGAGCACCAGCATCGACAGGATCGACAACGCCATCGCCATGCCCGCGACCAGGCCGCCGGCGTAGGTCGGCAGGCGGAG
Organism: Pseudonocardia sp. NPDC049154; assembly: GCF_040648315.1. Lineage (NCBI taxonomy): Bacteria > Bacillati > Actinomycetota > Actinomycetes > Pseudonocardiales > Pseudonocardiaceae > Pseudonocardia > Pseudonocardia sp. NPDC049154. Next base: position 27,764 of record NZ_JBEZDN010000075.1, on the reverse strand, counting down.
GAGACCGACGTCGATCATCGGGACCGCCCGCCGGCGCTGCTGCAGGACGAAGACCGGCAGCAGGACCACGGCGAGCCCGAAGGCGACCCACACCCGCGGGGCCGAGGCGTCGGCACCGACCCAGCTCACGCCGAGGATCAGCCCGCCGAGCCCGACCGTGAGCAGCACGGTTCCGACCAGGTCGAACCGGCCACGTGCAGCCCCGCGGGCCGCGGGGAGGGCGAGGACGCCGAGCAGCGCGGCCGCGGCCGAGACGGCGGCGAGCACGGCGAACGCGGGCCGCCACCGCCCGAACTCGAGCGCCAGCCCCGCCCCGACCGGGCCGGTCGACAGCCCGGCGCCGATCGCCGCGCCCCACAGCGCGACCGCGCCCGCGCGCCGCTTCGGCTCGACCGCCGCCGCGATCAGGCTCAGCGACGACGCCATCAGCGCCGCCCCCGCCCCGCCCTGCACGATCCGGGCGGCGACCAGCAGCGGCACGGTCGTCGCGAGGGCGCAGGCGGCGGAGAAGACCGCGAAGCCGACCATCGCACCGATCCACACCCGCCCCGCGCCGAAGCGGTCGGCGAGGGAGCCGCCGGTGAGCAGGAACGCGCCGAGTCCGAGCGCATAACCGCTGACCAGCAGGTTCAGCTCCGCGATCCCGACGCCCAGGTCCGCCCCGATCGCCGGCAGCGCCACGATCGGCAGCGGGAAGCTCGCGAACACCACGAACGGGGCGAGCGCCGCGGCGCCGATGGTGACGAGCTGAGTTTTCGGCACGAACTCAAGTTACGGACGTGGGGGTGGGGCGTCAACGGGCCTCTCGGGGTTCGTGCGGTGGCGCCGCTTCGCGTTGTGATCAGCGCTGGGGAGCGGAGGCGGTTGTTTAGGGGGGTCGTGATCGGCGGAGCTGTGCAGGGGTAGTCGTGTAAAGAGCCGCCGCTGCACGGACCGGCGATCATGTGTTGACGACCGGAGTGAGCGCCGGCGGCTCTCGGTGCCGTGATCAGCGGTGATGTGCGCGCATGGTTGTGAGCCGAGCCGCAGCTGCACGGAAACAACGATCGACTGTGGGCGCGGCTGGACGTGGACGCCGATGGCGCCATGATCACCGCCGATGTGCAGGGACGGTGTTACCGGGACGCAATTGCACGGAACCCGCGATCGGACGTGGGCGCGAGCTGACGCGGCGCCGGCGGCGCGAGCAAGGTGATCAGCGTGCGTGTGCAAGGACGGCCGCGAGCGAAATCGCTACTGCATGAAAGGGGTGATCAGCCGTGGCGGCGTCCGGGACGCGCACTCCCGGCGGACCCCGCGGCGGCATGATCAGCGGTGAGGTGCAGGGACAGCTCTGAGTCGAACCGCTGCTGCACGGAATCGCCGATCAGCTGTCGACTGCGGCCGACGTCGGCGGCGCCATGATCGGCGACTGTATGTGCGGACGGTCGCGAGCGGAACCGCTGCCGCACGGAACCGGCGATCAGTGATGAGTGCCTGCTGACGCGGACACCGGCGGCACGGACAGCATGATGATCAGCGTTTGCGTGCAGATATGGCCGCGAGCGGAACCGCTGCTGCACGGAAGCGGCGATCAGCGGTGGGCGGCGGGCGACATGGGCGCCGGCATCGGGACCATGATCAGCAATTGTGTGCGCGGGCGGTCGTGAGCCGAACCGCAGCTGCACCGAAGCGGCGATCAGCTCCGTGTCGGTGGTCGTCGTGATCGGTGGTGTGTGGGGGCTGCACGCGGCGCCCTCACTGGATGAAGCCGTAATCGGCTCCTGCTGCCCGCTCAGCTGGTCGGCGGGTCAGGTGGGGCGGGCGTCGAGGACCCGGAAGACGTTCCAGAGCCGGTAGCCGTCGCCGTGGCGGCGCGGGGCGAAGGCGGCGAGCACCGCCTCGCGGACAGCTGCAGGACCGGCGGTGTTGACCGCATACCGGCCGATGTCCGCCGTGAGCAGCGGGCCGACCAGGGCGTCCTCGTCGGGGTAGTCGAAGGGGCAGCGGATCTCGTCGAGCGCCACGACCTCCAGACCGGCGGTCGTGGCGATCTTGCGGAAGCGGTCGGGCTCGGTCAGCGGAGGTGGCCCGGCCGGGGTGCGGCGCGCCCCGCGGGGCGGGAGGAACGGGGCGAGGGCCTCGCCGAAGAGCCGGACGTCGGACTCCTCCTCGCGGCCCCACACCGTCGCGCGCACCAGACCGCCGACCCGCGCCGCCTCCTTGAGCACCTTGAGCGGGTTGGTGACGTGCGCCAGCACCTGGACGAGGGCGACGAGGTCGTAGGAGCCCGCGAGCTGGTGGGCGTCGCCGACCTCGAACGTCGCCTCCGGCACCTCGCGCCGCGCCGCCGCGATCGCGGACCGGTCCGCGTCGATGCCGGTGACCGTGAGCCCGCGCTTCGTGGCGAAGGCGGCGAAGACTCCGGGCCCGCACCCGACGTCGAGCACGGAGGCGCCCTCCGGGACGCCGGCCAGCACCCGCTCGTACAGCGGCTCGCCCCAGCCCGCAGGCCCCTCGCTCACCCGCCCGAGCCTAGCGGGACGTGGTTCCGCTCACTGCCGCCGCGACACGCGGTACGGGTTCGGCGCGGCCGTGCGGTCGTGATCTCGGGCGGACGGCGGCCGTGCGGTCGTGATCGCGGGCGGACGGCGGCCGGATGCCCGTGATCGCGGATGGCTGGAACCACAGGCCCGAGAGCCGACGCGGGAGCGGGTGCCGCGTTGGCACACCCGTCGGAGCGCGGCGCACTCTGGCGGCAAGGTGTGCGATCGAGTATTCGGGTGTGCCGGCCGGCCGGAGCGGGTGTGTCGCGCTCGGATGAGTGCGTCGGCCTGCCGGAGCGGGGTGTTGCGGGTCCGAGTGGGTGTGGGAGAGCGCCAGGGAGCTCCCGTCGAGATGAGCACCAGGGTGGTCGGTTCATGATCGAACAGCACTGACGCTCATCTCACCCGCCCCGCGGCTACTTCGGCGGGAGTGTCCTCACGAACCCCACTCCCTCCGCGACCCAGCGGGCGAGATCGGCGTCGGGGAGGTCGTCGACGTCGGGGTGGCCGGAGACCCGGAGCCAGCCGTCCATCTCCCGCCCCTGCATCACCATGCGCTCGACCCCGTCGGCGGCGACCAGCTCGGCGGACCGGGCCGGGTCGACGCGCACCATGAGCCCGCCCCGCCCGCTGGCGGCGACGGCCATGTGCCCGCCGAGCAGGAAGGCGAGCCCGCCGAACATCCGCTTCTCGGTCAGCCCGGGCTCGTCCGCGACGAGCGCGCGGATGCGGGCGGCGAGTGCCTCGTCGTAGGCCACGGCGGGAGCGTAGCGCCGCAGGTCAGCCCCAGACGTCCTCCGCGACCTGGACGATCAGTCGGAGCTTGGCGATCTCCTCGTCGACGGTGAGCGTGTTGCCCTCGACGGTCGACGAGAAGCCGCACTGCGGGGACAGGCAGAGCTGGTCGAGCGGGACGTACTTCGCGGCCTCGTCGATGCGGCGCTTGAGGGTGTCGGGGTCCTCGAGACGGCCGTTCTTCGTGGTCACGAGCCCGAGCACCACCTGCTTGCCCGGCGGGACGAACCGCAGCGGGGCGAAGCCGCCGGAGCGCTCGTCGTCGAACTCGCAGAAGAAGCCGTCGACGGCGAGCTCGCCGAAGAGCGCCTCGGCCACGAAGTCGTAGCCGCCCTCGGCGGCCCACGAGGACCGGTAGTTGCCGCGGCACATGTGCGTGGTGATCCGCATGCCCTCGGGCTTGTCCGCGATCGCGGCGTTGATCTGGCGGATGTAGCGCTCGTGCAGGTGGTCGGCGTCGTCGGCGGCGTGCTCGGCCCGCTGGGCCGGGTCGTTCAGGTAGGCGAGCGAGGTGTCGTCGAGCTGCAGGTACCGGCAGCCGAGCTCGCCGAGGGCGCGGACCTCGTCGGCGTAGGCGGCCGACAGGTCGTGCCAGAACTCCTCGAGGTCCGGGTACACCGTGCGGTCGATCGCCGCCGTGCCGCCGCGGTAGTGGACCATGCTCGGCGACGGGATCGTCAGCTTCGGGACCGCGCTCGTGGTGCACGAGGCGAGGAACCGGAAGGCGTCGGCGAAGATCGGCTCGCGCAGCCGGACCTTCTCGGTGATCGCCAGGCCGGCCGAGGTGAAGGCGCCCTCCCCCTCGGCGTTGACCATCCGCACCCGGATCTGCTCGTCCGTCTTCGTGACGCCGCCGAGCTGGTAGATGAAGTCCATGTGCCAGGAGGTGCGGCGGAACTCGCCGTCCGTGGCGGACCGCAGCCCGATCTCCTCCTGCAGCCGGACGACGTCGCGGATCGCCTCGTCCTCCACCGCCTTCAGCTCGGGTGAGCGGGGCGCGTGCTGCGCGCGGGCGTCGAGCAGGGCCTTCGGTCGCAGGAGGCTGCCGACGTGGTCGGCGCGGAACGGGGGTTCGGTGCGGAGCGCCATGGCCAGAACGTAACGCGCAGCACGCAGGTGTGGCGCGACGGAAGCGCCGGGATGGCACAGTCCGACCATGGACATCGGCGTCAGCACCTTCCTCACCGACTACGGCATCGACCCGCTGGTCCTCGCCCGGGGCGTCGAGGAGCGCGGCTTCTCGGCACTGTTCCTCACCGAGCACACCCACATCCCGACGAGCCGGCGCTCCCCCTGGCCGGGCGGCGCCGAGCTGCCGCGGCAGTACAGCCACACCTACGACCCCTTCGTCGCGTTGGCCGCCATGGCCGCCGTGACCAGCAGAATCGCGCTGGGTACCGGTGTCACGCTGATCAACCAGCACCACCCGATCAACCTGGCCAAGCAGGTGGCGAGCGTCGAGCGGCTCGCGCCCGGCCGCGTCGAGCTGGGCGTGGGGCCCGGGTGGAACAAGGAGGAGATGGCGCACCACGGGATCGATCCGCGCCGGCGGACCCCGCAGATGCTCGAGCGGATCGAGGCGCTGCGCGCCATCTGGACGCAGGACGAGGCCGAGTACCACGGCGAGTTCGTGGACTTCGACCCGATCTGGTCCTGGCCGAAGCCGACGGCGGCGCCGCCCGTGCTGATCGGCGGCGGCGGGCCGACCGTGCTCGACCGGGTCCTGTCGCACGGCGACGGCTGGATCCCGCTGCGGGTCCGGCTGAAGGAGCTCGACGCCTTCGCCGAGCGGATCGCCGAGCTGCGCCGCCGCTCGGCCGAGGCCGGCCGCGACCACCTCTCCGTAACGATCTTCGGCGCCGTCCCGAAGCCCGACGCGCTGGACTCGTACGCGCAGGCGGGCGTCGACCGGGTGCTGTTCACCCTGACCGACCGCGAGGGGCCCGACGCCGAGGCCGCCACCCTGGCCGAGCTGGACACCCTGGCGGACCTGCTCAGGCCGTGAGGACGCGGGACACGCGGTCCGCGGCCTCGCGGACCGCGTGCTCCAGCTCCCAGCGCCGCGCCGTGAACTCGGCCCTGCTCACCGCGACCCCGACCGCCGCCGTCGACCCGCGCAGCGCGACCGCGACGCCGGCCACCCCGCGGTGGAACTCCTCGACCTCCACCGCAGCGCCGGCCGCCCGGATCCGCTGCAGCTCCCGGTCCAGGCCGCGCCGGTCCGCGAGGGTGCGCGGGGTGTAGGCGGTGAGCGGCGTGCGCTCCAGCACCTCGCCCAGCTCGGCCGGGCCGAGGCCCGCGAGCAGCACCTTGCCCAGGGCCGTCGCGTGCACGGGCGCGGGCTCGCCGACGCGCAGGCCCAGCGGACCGGGATGGTCCGCGCAGCGGTCGACGTGCGCGACCACCACGTCGACGTCCCGCCGGACGGCGAGGTAGGCGGCCGCGCCCACGCCGTCGTGCACCTCGTGGAGGAGTCCGCGGACCGCCGCCGAGGGCCGAACCTGGGTGGTGAGGCCCCGGTGCAGCTCGGCGACCTTGTAGCCGAGCCCGTAGCCGCGCACCGCGTTGAGCCGGACGAGGTAGCCCTCCTCGACCAGCGTGCCGAGCGCGCGGTACACGGTGGGCAGCGGGCAGCCGAGCCGGCGGGCGATGGCCTTCGCGGTCACCCCGTCGCCCAGCGCGGAGACGGCCTCGAGCACGCGCAGCGCCCGGACCAGCGAGCCGCCCTGCCCCGAGGTCACGCGACTAGTGTCGGAGGTGCAGTGATCTACCGGCAAGCACTTGAGCGGAGGATCCACCATGACCGACGACGCCGAACTGCGGCACCGGATCACAGAGCTCGTCGAGGAGGAGCACCGGCTCGAGCGCTCCCACATCGGGAAGCCCCTCAGCGACGACGAGAAGGCCCGGCTGGACCGCATCGGCGTCGACCTGGACCGGTGCTGGGACCTGCTGCGCCAGCGCGACGCCCGCCGCGCGGCCGGCCAGGACCCCGACGAGGCGCAGACGCGCGACGCCTCGGTCGTGGAGAACTACCGCCAGTGAGCCCGACGCGCTCGATCCGCGCGGTGAGCCGGGAGGCGCTCGCGGAGCACCTGGTCGAGCGGACCGACGCGCTGCCGGGGCGGGTCCGCGTCGCGATCGACGGCCCGCCGCCGACGGCGACGGCCGAGCTCGCCGAGGCGGTGGCCGAGGGGCTGCGGCTGCGCGGCCGGGAGACGGTGGTCGTGCGGGCCGGGGACTTCCTGCGGCCCGCCTCGCTCCGGCTCGAGTACGGCCACCACGACGAGGACATGTACCTCGACGGCTGGCTCGACGAGGGCGCGCTGCGCCGCGAGGTCCTCGACCCGGCCGGCCCGGACGGGGCGGGGCGCGTGCTGCCCCGGCTCTGGGACGCCGGGCGCGACCGCGCCTACCGCGAGGACTACCGCGAGCTCGGCCCGGCCGGGGTGGTGCTGGTGTCCGGCGCCCTGCTGCTGGGCCGCGGGCTGCCGTTCGAGCTCGTGGCGCACCTGCACATGGGCCGCGCCGCGCTCGCCCGCCGCACCCCGCCCGAGGAGCGCTGGACCCTGCCCGTGTTCGAGCGGTACTCCCGGGAACGGGACCCCTCCGGGTCGGCCGACGTGCTGGTGATGGCCGACCACCCCGAGCGGCCCGCCATGCGGGAGTGAGCGCGCCATGATCGACCGGTCGTCGCAGGGAGCGGGCGGCTCACCGACCCGAGAACGGACGAAGGCCCGCCGGCGACCGGCGGACCTTCGGGTGATGGTGGGCGAGGAGGGAGTTGAACCCTCACGTCCTTTCGGACACACGGACCTGAACCGTGCGCGTCTGCCATTCCGCCACTCGCCCGAGCGACTGGGAAAAGCTAGCACGGGCCCCGGAGCCCCCGTGCGAGGGGGGTCCCTACGCGATCGTCACCCGTCGATCCGGCGCGCGCGGGCGGACGGTCACCGCACCACCGGGTCGGGTGTCACCGGACGTGGGCCTACCACGGATACGATCGGGTAAGCCGGTAACACGCCGAGCGGACGAAAGGAAGATCGAGTGGGCCGTGTCGATCGCTTCGAACGCCGCCTCCAGGGGATGGTGGACGACGCCTTCGCGCGGGTCTTCGGAGGCAGCGTCGTTCCCCAGGAGGTCGCCCAGGCGCTGCTCAGGGAAGCCGAGGACCATCTCCGGCAGCTCGCGGGGGGTCGGGTGCTCGCACCCAACTGCTACACCGTGCAGCTCAGCCCCGCAGATCTGGACCGCATGGCGGGCGACACCGCGGGGGTCGTGGACTCGCTCTCCGCACACGTCGCCGCACAACTCGCCGACCAGGGATGGGACACCTACGGCGAGGTCGTAGTCTTCCTGGAGCGCTCCGAGGCGCTGCACACGGGACAGTTCCGCACCCGCTCGGCCGTGGACCCCGACGCTTCCCGTCGGTCCGCCGGACGAGCACGCAACGCAGGAGAAGCACCCATGAGCCAGCAACCGGGCCACCCCGAGGAGAACGGGCAGTACGGCTACGACCGTGGCGCCCCGTACGGCCAGCAGACCTACGCCCCGCCGCAGGACCAGCAGGGTCAGCAGGGTCAGCAGGGTCAGCAGGGCTACGGCCAGCAGGGCCAGCAGGGTTACGCCCAGCAGGGCGGGTACGACCAGCAGGGCTACGGCCAGCAGGGCGGCTACCCGCAGCAGGGCTACGACCAGGGCTACGGCCAGCAGCAGGGCTACGGCCAGCAGCAGGGCGGGTACGGCGACCAGCAGGGCTACGGCCAGCAGGGTTACGGCCAGCCCCAGTACGGCGGCCAGCAGGGCTACGACCAGGGCTACGACGGCGGCCAGCAGTACGGCGGCCAGCAGGCCTACGCCCAGCCCGGCTACGGCCAGCCCCAGTACGGCGGCCAGCAGGGCTACGCGCAGCCCGGGTACGACGGCTACGGCCAGCAGTACGACCAGGGTTACGACGGCGGCTACGACCAGCAGCAGGGCTACGGCCAGCAGCAGGGCTGGGGCGGGCAGCCGGGCTACGGCCAGCAGCTGCAGGCCACGCTGACCCTCGACGACGGCTCCGGCCGCAGCTACCCGCTGACCGAGGGCACGCACGTCATCGGCCGCGGGCAGGACTCGAACTTCCGGCTCCCGGACACCGGCGTGTCGCGCCGGCACCTGGAGATCAGCTGGGACGGCCACGCCGCCACGCTGTCGGACCTCGGCTCCACGAACGGCACCACGGTGAACGGCAACCCGGTGCAGCAGTGGCAGCTCACGGACGGCGACGTGATCCGGGTCGGGCACTCCAGCCTGGTCTTCCGCACCCAGGGCTGAACCGACCCGCGGTCCGGGCGGGAGGTCGCGCGGGCGGGGCCGGTACGCTGCACCGTCCCTGCTTCGTCCCCTGCCCACCTCACGAGATCGGAGTGCCCGGCGAGTGCCCGAATTGGTGCTGCAGCTGACCAGAGCGGGTTTCCTCGCCCTGCTCTGGCTGTTCGTGCTGGTCGCGCTGCGCGTGGTGCGATCCGACCTCTACGCGGCGTCCGGCCTGCGGGCGATCATGCCCGGCGGCGGCCGGGTGACCGCCAAGGCGGGGCGCAGCCGCACGGCGCGGCAGCTGCTGGTCACCCAGGGGCCGCTGGCGGGCACGCGGATCACGCTCGACTCGCGGCCGATCCTGGTCGGCCGCGCGGACGACTCGACCCTCAAGCTCGACGACGACTACGCCTCCACCCGGCACGCGCGGATCAGCCAGCAGGGCGAGGAGTGGTACGTCGAGGACCTCGGGTCGACGAACGGGACCTACCTGGACCGGGCTAAGGTCACCGGACCCACCCGGGTGCCCCTCGGGGTCCCTGTCCGTATCGGCAAGACGGTGATCGAGCTGCGCTCATGACGCTGGTCCTGCGCTACTCCGCCCGCAGCGATCGCGGGCTCGTCCGGCAGAACAACCAGGACGCGGTCTACGCCGGGCCGCGGCTGCTGGCACTGGCGGACGGGATGGGCGGGCACGCCGCCGGCGAGGTGGCGTCGTCCCTGGTCATCTCCGCGCTGGCCCCGCTCGACGAGGACCAGCCCGGCGACGACCTGCTGGCCGAGCTGCGCGAGGCCACCTTCGAGGGCAACGCGGCGATCACCCGGCACGTCGCGGAGTCTCCCGACCTCGAGGGCATGGGCACCACGCTGACCGCGATCCTCTTCGCGGGCACCCGGCTCGGCCTGGTGCACGTCGGCGACTCGCGCTGCTACCAGCTCCGGGACGGGTCCTTCACCCAGATCACGAAGGACGACACGTTCGTCCAGTCGCTGATCGACGAGGGCCGGATCACCGAGGACGAGGCGCACACCCACCCGCAGCGCTCGCTGCTGCTGCGGGCGATCACCGGGGCCGAGGTCGAGCCCTCGCTCACGATCCGCGAGGCCCGCGCCGGGGACCGCTACCTGCTCTGCTCGGACGGGCTGTCCGGCCCGGTGAGCGACGAGACGCTGGCCGAGACGCTGCGCCAGTACCAGGACCCGCGCGAGTGCGCCGACCGGCTCATCGAGCTGGCCCTGCGCGGCGGCGGGCCGGACAACATCACCTGCATCGTCGCCGACGTCCTCGACGTCGACTACGGCGACGACGCCCCGATCATCGGCGGCGCGGCCGGCGACGGTAGCGATGACGGGATCATCGGCGCCGACACGGCCGCGTCCCGGGCCTCCGCGACCACGCTCCCCCGGGCCCTGCCGCGCCGCGTCGAGCCCGCGGCCGCGTCCCGCCCGGACCGCCCGCACCGCCGGACCGCGGTGCGCGTGGGCATCGCCGTGGCCGGGCTGCTCGTGCTCCTCGCGGTGGGCGGCTGGCTGGCGCGCAGCTGGGTGATGCAGCAGTACTACGTCGGGACCGAGGCCCAACAGGTCGTGATCTACCAGGGGGTGCGCGGGAGCGTGCTGGGCGTGCCGTTGCAGACCGTGGCCGAGCGGACGGACATCACGCTGTCCGACCTGCCCGAGGACGCGCGCAACACGGTCGCCGCGGGCATCCCCGCCTCCAACGGCCTCGACGGCGCCCGCGGCACCGTCACCCGGCTGCACCAGCGGATGCTGCCGGTCTGCCCCACCGAACAGCCCGCCACCGCGACCCCGCCCGCGCCCGCCGGCGCCGGGCAGCCCGACCCGAACGCCCCGCCGGACCCGAACGCGCCGCCCACGGACACCACTCCGCTGCCGACCGTCACCCCCGAGCCGGGCTTGACCTGCCGGCCGGCGAGCTGATGGCGGCCCCGGGACTCAGTGCGGCCCGGCCGGGCGGGGCGAACGGTCGGGAGGGCGCTCCCGCGCTGCCCACCGGACGCACCATCGAGCTGTTGCTGCTGGTGTTCGCCGCCGTCATCGTGACCGGCGCGTTGGTGCTGGTGGAGGCCAACCAGGAGCAGGAGCTCACGCCGACGCTGCTCTACGTGGGCCTGGCGTACCTGGTGGTGCTCACGCTCGCGCACCTCGCGGTGCGGAAGTTCGCGCCGTACGCGGACCCGCTGATCCTGCCCTCGGTCGCGCTGCTCAACGGGCTGGGCCTGGTGATGATCCACCGGCTCGACCTGGCCGACCAGGACCGCGCGGCGCTGCTCGGCCAGCCCGTGCCGGACTCGCTGGTGTTCAAGCAGATCCTGTGGACGGCCGTCGGGCTGGCGCTGTTCATCGCGGTGCTGTGGCTCGTGAAGGACCACCGCACGCTGGCGCGCTACGGCTTCACCTGCGGCCTCGTCGGCCTTGTCCTGCTCGCCCTGCCCGGTCTGCTGCCGTCGTCGATCTCCGAGGTCAACGGGGCCAAGCTGTGGATCCGGGTCGGCGGCGCCGGCATCCAGCCCGGTGAGTTCGCCAAGATCCTGCTGATCATCTTCTTCGCCGCGTTCCTGGTGCAGAAGCGGGACCTGTTCTCCACGGCCGGGCGCCGGTTCCTCGGCATGGAGCTGCCCCGCGCCCGCGACCTCGCGCCGCTGCTGGTGGCGTGGGGGCTGTCGGTCGGCGTGCTCGTCGTCGAGCGCGACCTCGGCTCCTCGCTGCTGTTCTTCGGGATCCTGCTGGTCCTGCTCTACGCGGCGACCGAGCGCGTGTCCTGGATGCTCATCGGCATCGGGTTCTTCGTGGTCGGCGCGCTGATCGCGTACCAGCTGTTCGGGCACGTGCAGGTCCGCGTGCAGGTCTGGCTCGACCCGTTCTCGGACTACGACAACCGCGGCTACCAGATCGCGCAGGCGCTGTTCGGGCTCGGCACCGGCGGCGTCGGCGGCACCGGCCTGGGCGCGGGTCGCCCGGACCTGGTGCCCTTCGCCGAGAGCGACTTCATCTTCTCCTCGCTCGGCGAGGAGCTGGGGCTGATCGGGCTGGCGTCGATCCTCGTGGTCTACCTGGTGCTGATCACCCGCGGCCTGCGCAGCGCCCTCGCGGTGCGGGACAGCTTCGGCAAGCTGCTGGCCACGGGCCTGTCCTTCGCGGTCGCGCTGCAGATCTTCGTGGTCATCGGCGGCGTCACCAAGCTGATCCCGCTGACCGGCCTGACCCTGCCGTTCCTGTCCTACGGCGGGTCGTCGCTCGTCGCGAACTACGCTCTCGTCGCGATGCTCCTGCGGATCTCGAACGCGGCGCGGGCCCCGCTCACGCGCCGCCCCGCCGCCCCGGCCGTCCCGATCGCCGACGCCGGCACCGAGCTGGTCGAGCGGCCCGCGGTCGGTCCCTTCACGGGACCGGTCCCCGGCCCGACGGGGGGCCGCCAGTGAACACCCCGATCCGCCGGATCGCCATCGCCGTGATGGCGCTGATCCTGCTGCTGCTCGGCAACCTGACCTACGTGCAGGTCGTGAAGGCCGGCGACTACCGGGACGACCCGCGCAACCAGCGCGTCCTGCTCGCCGAGTACGCCCGCAAGCGCGGCCAGATCTCCGCCGACGGGCAGGTGCTCGCGCAGAGCGTCGAGACGGACGACCGGCTCAAGTACCAGCGCCAGTACACGGACGGGCCGGCCTACTCGCCGCTGACCGGCTACTACTCGGTGATCTACAGCTCCAGCGGTCTCGAGCGCTACGCCGACCCGGTGCTCAACGGCAGCGACGACCGGCTGTTCGCCCGCCGGCTCTCCGACCTGATCACCGGGCGGGACCCGGCGGGCGGCAACGTCGTGCTCACGGTCAAGCCGTCCGTGCAGGAGCGGGCGTACGAGGAGATGGCCGAGAAGGGCTACGAGGGCGCGGTCGTGGCCCTGCAGCCGAAGACGGGCGAGATCCTGGCGATGGTGTCCACGCCCGCGTTCGACCCGAACCCGCTGGCCAGCCACAACTCGGCGACCCAGCAGCAGGCGTGGAAGGCCGACAACGCCGCGGACCCGGCGACCCTGCCGAACCGCGCGATCGACCAGACCTTCCCGCCCGGCTCGACGTTCAAGCTCGTCGACGTCGCGGCCGCGCTGCAGAACGGCTACACGCCGGACAGCCAGCTCACCGCGGCGCCGAACATCAAGCTGACCAACACGAACACCACGCTGGAGAACTACGCCGGCACGCAGTGCGGCACGGGCCAGACGGCGTCGCTGCGCGAGGCGCTCGCCCGCTCCTGCAACACGGCGTTCGCGCAGCTCGGCGGCGAGCTCGGCGCGGACAAGCTACGTGCCCAGGCGGACGCGTTCGGCATCGGCCGCTCCGACCTGTCCATCCCGATGCCGGTCACGGCCTCGGGCGTCGGCGACCTGCCGGACACCGCCGCGGTGCAGCAGTCCTCGATCGGGCAGCGGGACGTGCGGCTGACCCCGCTGCAGAACGCGATGATCGTCGCCTCGATCGCCAACGGCGGGCAGACCATGGCCCCGCACCTGATCAAGGAGGTGCAGGGCCCGGACCTCGACGTCATCGACACCACCGAGCCGGACCGGCTCGGCCGCTCGATGCCGGCCGGCGTCGCCGCCACGCTCACCGACATGATGATCGGCTCGGAGGCCCGCACCTCCGGCGGCGGCAAGATCACCGGCGTCCAGATCGCCTCGAAGACCGGCACCGCGGAGCACGGCACCGACCCGAAGAACACGCCGCCGCACGCCTGGTACGTCGCGTTCGCCCCGGCCAACGACCCGCAGGTCGCGGTGGCCGTGCTCGTCGAGAACGGCGGCGACCGGGCCCTCGAGGCCACGGGTGGCTCCGTCGCCGCCCCGATCGGGCGCGCCGTGATCGCGGAGGCGTTGCGGGGCGGCCAGTGACGGCCGCGGGCGGCCCGCTCCCCGTCCCCGGCAGCCTCGCCGCGGGCCGGCTGATCGCCGACCGCTACAAGCTGGAGCGGCGGATCGCCGTCGGCGGCATGGGCGAGGTCTGGGAGGCGCTCGACGAGCGGCTCGGCCGCAACGTGGCCGTCAAGGTGCTGCGCGGCGAGCTCTCGGACGACGACGAGTTCCTCCACCGCTTCCGCATCGAGGCCCGCACGGTGGCCTCGCTCAACCACTCCGGCGTCGCGGCCATCCACGACTACGGCGAGGACGAGGTCACCGAGGACGGCCGGCGCACGGCCTACCTGGTGATGGAGCTGGTCCGCGGCGAGCCGCTGTCCGCCGTGATCGCGCGCGGGCCGATGGAACCGGCCGAGACGCTGCGGATCATGGAGCAGGCGGCGCACTCGCTCTACGCGGCCCACGAGCGCGGGTTCGTGCACCGGGACGTCAAGCCGGGGAACATCCTCATCCGCGTCGACGGCACCGTGAAGCTCACGGACTTCGGCATCGCCAAGGCGGCCAACGCCGTCCCGGTCACCCGCACCGGCATGGTGATGGGCACCGCCCACTACATCGCGCCCGAGCAGGCCAGCGGCGGCGAGGCCGGGCCGGAGGGCGACGTCTACTCGCTCGGCATCGTCGGCTACGAGTGCCTGGCGGGCCACCGGCCGTTCCGCGCGGACAACGCCGTGGCCGTCGCGATGATGCAGGTCCGCGACGAGCCGCCACCGCTGCCGGAGTCCGTCCCGTGGCGGGTCCGGCAGCTCATCGAGACGATCCTGGTCAAGGACCCGGACCGGCGCTACGCCGACGGCGCCGAGCTGGCCGCCGCGGTGGCCGCCGTCCGCCGGGACGAGGCGCTGCCCACCCCTGCGCGGATGACCGCGCAGGGCCTGCGGCTGCCGTCGGCCGGGGCGGACGGCGCCGAGGCGGGCACCGACATCCCCACGAGCCACCGTCGCCGCGGCAAGCGGGAGCGGCGGGCGGCGCGCGGGCGGGACCGGAGCCGCGCCGGGGCGTCGTCCCCCGCCGCGGGGACGTCGTACGGCGAGGTGTCCTCGGACGGGGTGTCGTCGTCGGGCGGGCTGTCCGCCGCGAGCCCGCCGGCGGGTTCCTCGGCGGGTTCCTCGGCGGCAGGGCTGTCGTCCGCGCCGTCCCTGCCGCCCGTGTCCCCGACCTCCTCGCCCTCCGCGGGCACGCGCCGGGGGACGGGGCAGGCCGGGTCGGCGGAGCGTGACGGATCGGGCCCCGGCCGCGAGCGGTCCCGCCGCTCACCGGACCGGACCAGCGCCGACCGGAACACGTCCGACCGGAGCACTCCGGACCGGAGCTCCCCGGACCGCAGCACCTCGGTCCGGGCGGCCGCGGACGGGCGTCCCGGCCCGGGCGCCGCCGCGGCGGGGCCGCAGGCGCTGCGCTCGCCCGTCCGGGGCACCACACCCGCCCGGCCCTCGCCGATCCCCACCGGCACCGACGGCGCGGCACGCACCGCCACGCCCACCCCGACGCCTACCCCCGGGGGCACCGCGCGCCCGGCGACCGGCCCGGCGACCCCCGGAGCCGCCTCGCGCACGCCCCCGCCGCGCCCCCCGGTCGCGCCCGCGCCACCCACCGAGCCGCTCAAGCTCGTCGCCCGGCAGCAGTCGCAGCGCTCCGGCACCGTGCTGCTCGTGGCCTTCGTGCTGCTGATCGTCGCGGCCGTCGTCGTGGCGGCCCTCACGGTCCCGAAGCTGTTCGCCGATGCCGCGGCACCGCCCACCGGGCTCACACCGAACGGGACGCACGGGGACACCTCGACAGGTAGCGTGTCGGGCCAGGTGGCCGTCCTCGCCCGTCCGGCGGCACCGGCCGGGCCCGTGGGGTCCGCGGCCGCCCCGACCCGCACGGAGGAGGTCCGGTGAGCCCTCGCAGTCGCCGGGTCGGCGCACGCCCGGGGTGGCCGGGGACCGCCTCGTCACCCGGGCCGGGCATGATGAGTCCCGCCCCCGACCCCCTCAGGAACCGGACCCGATGACGACCCCCAAGCTGCTCTCCGAGCGCTACCAGCTGGGCGACACGCTCGGCTACGGCGGCATGTCCGAGGTCCATCGCGGGATGGACACGCGACTGAGCCGGGACGTCGCCATCAAGGTGCTGCGCGCCGACCTGGCGCGCGACCCCCAGTTCCAGCTGCGGTTCCGCCGCGAGGCGCAGAACGCCGCCGCCCTCAACCACCCCGCGATCGTCGCGGTCTACGACACCGGCGAGACGCAGAGCGAGTTCGGCCCGCTCCCGTACATCGTCATGGAGTTCGTCGACGGGCAGACGCTGCGGGAGATCGTCAAGACCACCGGCCCGCTGTCCCAGCAACGGGTCATCGAGGTCATGGCGGACGTCTGCGCCGCCCTCGACTTCAGCCACCGGCACAACATCATCCACCGGGACGTCAAGCCCGCGAACATCATGATCACCCGCAACGGCGCGGTGAAGGTGATGGACTTCGGCATCGCCCGCGCGCTGGGCGAGGGCCAGAACGTCACGCAGACCGCGGCCGTCATCGGCACCGCGCAGTACCTCTCCCCGGAGCAGGCGCGCGGCGAGCAGGTCGACGCGCGGTCGGACGTCTACGCCGCCGGCTGTGTGCTGTTCGAGCTGCTCACGGGCGAGCCGCCGTTCACCGGCGACACGCCGGTCGCGGTCGCCTACCAGCACGTGCGGGAGGACCCGCGGCGCCCGTCGGACGTCAACCCGCAGATCCCGCCGTCGCTCGACGCCGTGGTGCTCAAGGCGCTGTCGAAGAACCCGGCCAACCGCTACCAGTCGGCCGCCGAGATGCGCGCGGACCTCATCCGGGTGCGCAACGGCCAGCAGCCGCTGGCACCGATGGTGATGAGCGAGGACGAGCGGACCGCACTGCTCGCCGAGCACACCGCCGCCACCCGGCGGATCTCCGGCGGCGGCCGGCACGCCCCGCCGCCCCCGCAGTCCTGGGAGGACGAGGAGCCCCCGCGGCGCACCGGGCGCACGGTGGCGATCGTCGTCGCGGTGATCGCCGCGCTCGGCCTGATCGGCTTCTTCGCCTACCAGGTGCTGGGCGGGCCGGCACAGCCCGACCAGGTCGCCGTGCCCAACGTCGTCGGCCAGGATCCCGACGCGGCGCGCACCGCCGTCGTCAACGCAGGGCTGCTCGTGGACCTGAAGCAGGAGCCGTCGGACGTGGCGCAGACCAACAAGGTCACGCGCACGGACCCGGGGTCCAACGTGCAGGTCGCCGAGCGCAGCCGCGTCACGATCTACGTGGGCACCGGGCCCGCGTCGGCCACCGTGCCGGCGCTGACCGGCAAGACCGCGGACGAGGCCGCCTCCCTGCTCGAGCAGCGGGGCCTCAAGCTGGGCGAGCAGAACACGCAGGAGACCTCGGACTCCAGCCTCGTCGGCAAGATCATCTCGTCGACGCCGGCGGCCGGGGTGGACGCGCCGGGCGGCAGCGCGGTGGCCGTCGTGGTCGGCACGAAGCAGACCACCGTCGCGGTGCCGGACGTCACCGGCCAGAGCGAGGACCAGGCCAAGTCGACCCTGGCGAACTCCGGGTTCACCTCCGTGCAGACGCAGAACGTCGACGGCGGCGGCCAGGAGGGCACCGTGGTCGGCACCAACCCGGCGGCCGGGACCCGGGTCGCGCCGGGCACCACCATCACGCTGCAGATCTCGCGCGGCAACCAGGTGCAGATGCCCAACGTCGTCGGCCAGTCCGTGAACGACGCGGTCGACCAGCTGCGCTCGGCCGGCATCCGGAACTACCAGCTGCAGGCCACGCAGGTGAACGACTCGTCGCAGAACAACCGGGTGGTCCAGACCGACCCGTCGGCCGGGCGGTCCGTCGACCCGGACGAGACGGTGACGCTGGTCGTCGGCCAGTCGTCCAACAGCGGCGGCGGGTTCTTCGGAGGCGGGAACTGATGCGCGTCCTGGTCGTCGACAACTACGACAGCTTCGTCTACAACCTCGTCCAGTACCTGGCACAGCTCGGCGTGGAGCCGGTCGTCCTGCGCAACGACGAGCTGTCCGCCGGGCTCGACGAGCTCGGCGAGGTGGGCGCGGTGCTCGTCAGCCCCGGCCCCGGCACCCCCGAGGAGGCCGGCCGGAGCATCGACGTCATCAAGGCCGCCGGGGACCGCAACCTCCCGCTGCTCGGGGTGTGCCTCGGCCACCAGGCGATCGGTGTGGCCTGGGGCGGCGTGGTGGAGCGGGCGCCGGAGCTGCTGCACGGCAAGACCTCGCAGGTCTTCCACGACGGCGTCGGCGTGCTGCGCGGGCTGCCCGAGCCCTTCACCGCCACCCGGTACCACTCGCTGTCGATCCGGCCGGACACGCTGCCGGTCGAGCTCGAGGTCACCGGGCGCACCGAGTCCGGCCTGATCATGGCGGTGCGGCACAAGGACCTGCCGATCGAGGGCGTCCAGTTCCACCCGGAGTCCGTGCTCACCGAGGGCGGGCACCGGATGCTGGCCAACTGGCTCGCCGGCGCCGGCTTCGAGGTGCCGGAGGAGCTCGTCCGCCGGCTCGGCGACGAGGTCGCCGCCCTCACCGCCCAGGTCTGACCACCCGGCTCCGCGGGCCCTGCCCGATCCGGGGTGTTCGTGCTGATCGCGGGGCTCTCGCCCGGCCCGCGGCGCCCACGTGTCCGATACGGTGGTCGCGAGCGGTGCGCGCGACCCGCGTGCACCACCCCGCACCACCGCAGAAAGCTCCACGAGGTCCCCGATGCCGAAGTCCAAGGTCCGCAAGAAGGCCGTCTACACGCCGCCGGCGAACGACCGGAAGCCGGTGAAGATCAAGGGCCCCACCCATCCCGCGTATGTCGCCATCATGCTGGGCGTCGGGCTGCTCGGGCTGGCCTGGCTGATCACCGACTACCTGGCCCGGGACGCGATCCCCTTCATGCAGGCGCTGGGCGGCGCGAACTTCCTCGTCGGCTTCGGATTGATCGTCGTCGCGCTCCTCATGTCGATGCGCTGGCGCTAGTCGATCAAGTAGTCACGCTGCGTGATCCTGGCCATATGCCGTAGCGCAAGGCGCTGACCAGCGAGAACTACACATGTGTGATTCATCCCCACTGTGGACAGGCCCTGTGGACAACTTTCACAGCTACCATGCGTGAACATCAGTGGGCGCCTGCTCCCGGGCTCGTCGTGCTCGCGTGGATCCTCACCGCGGGCGCCCTCGGCTGGCTCGTCGTCCTGCTGCTGGGCGACGCCGACCCGGCCGGGCGGCTGATCGCCGGCGTCGCCGCGCTCGGGCTCGGGTACGCCGCGCTGGTCGGCACGATCGCCCGGCCCCGGCTCGCCCTGCACCGCCACGGCCTCGAGGTGCGCAGTCTCACCCGCACGCGGTCCGTCGACTGGCCCGCGGTGCAGCGGGTGCGCGTGCTGCGGACGCGGCGCTTCGGCCGCGAGACCAGCCTGCTGGAGCTGGACCTGCTGGCCGGCGGCGAGGAACGGCTCGTCGTCCTGGGCCGGCTGGACCTGGGCGCGGATCCCGAGGACGTCGCCGAGGTCGTGCGGCCCTACCTCCCCAGCCGCTCCTGATCACCCTGACGGCCCAGTGATCCTCACCCTCCGCCGAGCGTCGGCGGCCCGGCGTGCCACCTCCGGAGGCTCGCCCCGGCGGCCGCGGGCTTCCTAGGCTCGACCTGCCGACGAGGAAAAGGAGATCGCCATGATCGCCAGGACGCCGATGCGTGGGACCGACGGCTGCTCCACCGGCTGCGGGTGCAGCAAGCCGGAGTGAGTCCGGTGGCCGGGGACCGACGATGCTCCCCGGCCCACCCCGACGCGTCTCAGACGAAGGCGACCGCGGCGGCCCGCCCGGCGATGACGGTCAGCACCGCGACCGTGAGCACCACGAGCGCTCCGGTCTGCAGCAGGGTGCGGTTGCGCACGGGCGGCACGTGCACCAGCGCGGCCGCGGCGGCGGCGCCGAGCACCAGCCCGCCCAGGTGGCCGACCAGCGAGATCCCGGGGATGATCACGCTGAGCACGAGGTTCACCACGACGAGGCCGACGACCTGGCCGGTCGGGACCCGCAGCCGCCGGGCGACCACGAACAGCGCGCCCATCAGCCCGAACACGGCGCCCGAGGCGCCGGCCACGAGCGAACCGGGCGCGGAGAACACCATCACGGCGGCCGCCCCGCCGAGCAGCGCCACCAGGTAGACCGCGAGGAAGCGGACCCGGCCCAGCACGGGCTCGAGCTCCCGCCCGATGATCCACAGCGCCATCATGTTGAACACGAGGTGCAGCGGCCCGTAGTGCAGGAAGCCCGCCGTGAGCGGCCGCCACCAGTCACCGGCGGCCACCAGCCCCGGCACGAGCACCCACTCGCGGAACAGCGGCGCGGCATCGTTGGAGCCGATACTGCGCGCCTGGGCCGCGGTGAGCACGAACAACGCCACGTTCAGCGCCACGAGCACGGGCACCACGACCGGGCGGCCGCGCGGCTCGGCGCCCGCCACCGTCCTTCCCCGCCGGACTCCCCGGCTGCCCTGGTACACGCAGTCGACGCACTGCTGGCCGACCGCGGCGTCGCGCAGGCACTCCGGGCAGGCGGGCCGCCCGCAGCGCGTGCACCGCAGGCCCGTCGGGCGGTCCGGGTGCCGGGCGCACGCCGGCAGCGCGGCCGTCGGGTCCGGCGGTCCGGCGGGGTACGTCACTCGGCTCCTACTCGACGTCGATGTGCTGGATGACGACGTCCGTGAGCGGCCGGTCGGCCCGGTCGGTCGAGGTGGTCGCGATCGCGTCGACGACGGCGCGGGACTCGGCGTCGGCCACCTCGCCGAAGATGGTGTGCCGGCGGTTGAGGTGCGGCGTCGGGCCCACGGTGATGAAGAACTGCGAGCCGTTGGTGCCGGGGCCCGCGTTCGCCATCGCCAGCAGGTACGGGCGGTCGAACTTGAGCTCGGGGTGGAACTCGTCCCCGAACTGGTAGCCGGGGCCGCCGCGGCCGGTGCCGGTCGGGTCGCCGCCCTGGATCATGAAGCCGCTGATCACGCGGTGGAAGACCGAGCCGTCGTAGAACGGCCCGCTGTCGCCGCCGGCGGCGTTCGGCTGCGAGTACTCCTTCTTTCCGGTCGCGAGACCGACGAAGTTCTCCACCGTCTTGGGCGCGTGGTCCGGGAAGAGGATGATCCGGATGTCGCCCTCGGACGTCCGCAGCGTCGCGGTCTGCTTCGAGTTGCCTGGTGCAGTCACGTCGTCCATCGTGCCAGGGTCGGTGGGGCACGCCACCCCGGCACACCACGAGCGGAGGCCCCATGAACGCCCCCAGCATCCCCACCGGCACGCGCGAGGCGCTCGACCGCGCCCGCGACCAGGCGGAGGCCGCCCTGGCCGCGCTGGGCGGGACGGTCGAGGAGCTCGCCCACGAGGTCGCCGGCAAGGTGGAGGAGAACCTGCCGGTGCTGGCCGAGCGGGCCGGCCGGATCGCCGGCCACGCCGAGGCGGTCGCCGGCGCCGCCGCCGCGACGGCCCTCGAGAAGCTCGACGAGGGCGTGCTCACCGCGCGCCGCGAGCTGGCCGCCCGGATCGACCCCGGCACCCCGGCGCCCCGCCGCTGGTGGTGGATCGGCGCGGGTCTGCTGGTCACGGCCCTGTCGATCGCCGGGTGGCTCGTGCTGTCCCGCCGCCCGCAGCCCGTCGAGCAGGTCACCGAGCCGCCGGCCACGAACCCGCCCGGGAACGTCGACCTCGGGGCCGGGTCGCCCGCCGCGGCGGCCCGCAACGGTCACTCCTGAGGGAGCACCTCGGTGAGGAACCCCGCGACCGCGCGCTCGTAGCGCTCGGGATCGGCGTTCCAGGCGGCGGTGTGCTCCACGCCGCCGACCTCGACGTACCGGATCGGCCAGCCCAGGTCGCGCCCCGCCGCGGCGAGCGCGCGGCTGGGCCCGACCGGCACGGCCGTGTCCGCCGTGCTGTGCACGAGGAGCGTCGGCGGGCGGCGCGCGGGCGGGTGCCGCAGCAGGTCGAAGTCGTCGAAGTCGATGCCGATCCGGCGGCGGGTGACCGCCGTCGCGACCGGGATCAGCTGGGGCGGGAGCAGCCGGTTGCGAGCCTGCCGGCGCAATGTCGCCCGCCAGTCGACCAGCGGCGCGTCCCACACCACGGCGTCGACGAGCTCCGCGGCGGGCGAGCGGTCGAGGAAGGCGCCGCCGATCGCGGCCCCCATCGACCAGCCGACGAGCACGATCCGCCGGGCCCCTCGCCCCTCCGCGTACCGGACCGCGGCCTCCAGGTCCTCCCACTCGGTGTCGCCGAGGTGGAAGCGCCCGTCCGGGCTGGGCGGGGCGTCGTCGTCGTTGCGGTAGCTGATCACCAGGGTCGGCAGGCCGAGCCGGTGCAGCACCGGGAGGATCCGCAGCGCCTCGCGCCGCCGGCCGCCGCGGCCGTGCACGGCGACCGCCCAGACGTCCCGTGCGCCCGGGACCTCCCACGCCGGCGCCGGGCCGAGCGGGGTCGCGACCCGGACCTCGGTGAACGCCAGGCCGCGCGCCCCGGGGTCCGGGTCGAACGGCCCGGCGTCGACGACAGCGGGTCCCTCTGGCGGAATCGGACCGGACAGCAGCACCCTGCGCACGCCGTGCCGGTCGTCGGAGAGCACCCGGCCGAGCACCGCGAGGCCCTCCGTCCAGCGCAGGCCCCACACCCCGGGCTGCCGGACGAGCCGGCTGCCGGCCAGCGTCACGACCTCCGCATCGGCGCGCAGCACCCGCTCGGGATAGGCGACGACCCGCGACGGGTCGAGCAGCACGTCGGCGTAGTACCGGCCGACGCCGACCGCGCCGGCACCCACCAGTCCCAGGCCCGTGCCGACGCCGGCGGCGAGCAGTCCGCGAACACCCACGCGTCCGATCATCCCGAGTGGCCCGCGCCCGCGTCGAGGCGCCTCCGGGCGCGTGGGGGGCGAGATGCTCGCATCGTCAAGCACCGCCGCGCCCCCGACGCGGTGAAACGCGTGTGACCTGCGTCTTTGTCTCCACCGCATCGGGTGAAGCAGGGCCGGAGGGCACAACCAGGTAACGACGGCTTCGTTGGCCCCGCAGATCCACACGCGAGTTGACCGATGTTCGACATCCGGTTTCCCCCCGATCGGAAGGACCCCCAGTCATGAGCAGTCTCGCCAGGCGCACGCTCGCCACGACGGCCACCGTCGCCGGTGTCGCCGCCCTCGGCGCCGCCTTCGCGGGCCAGGCGTTCGCCGCCGACCTCCCGTCGCTGCCCGCGGCGCCCGAGCTGCCGACGGAGGCCCCGGCCACCCCGGCCGAGGCCCCGGCGCTGGAGGCCCCGGCCGCCCCGGCCGCCCCCGAGCTGCCGACGGACTTCGAGTCCTTCTCGGTGCCGGGCGTCGCGAACCTCGAGAGCCCGAACGTGTCGTTCGAGAGCGCCGGCAACAGCTCCACCGCGGGCGACATCCCGGCGGCCTCGCACGAGGCGGCGCACGAGGCCCCGGCCCTGCCGGCGCTCCCGGACGTCGTCGCGAGCCACCTGCCGACCACGGGCGGCGAGCTCGCCACCCCGCAGGCGACGCTGCCGCTGGCCGGCCCGGAGCTCCCGGCCGCGCCGGAGCTGCCGGCCCTGCCGTCGACCGCGGACCAGGACCTGGACACGCAGGACGCCGCGCTGCCCACCAGTGACCTGGCGGCCCCGAACGTCGCCCAGCAGATCGCTTCCCTCGCGGGCTGAGCGTCCGCTCCCCACGGTGCCCGGAACCCCCGAACCGGGCGCACCCATTCCGACGCGCCGGCAGGCCCCTCCCCAGGGCCGCCGGCGCGTCGGCTTTCGTCGTGCGGACCGGGCCGGCTAGCGGACGACGCGGCCGTGGATCAGCCCGGTGAGCAGCGGCGCCAGCGCGACCCGCTCTCCGGAAACGCGCACCCACCGGGGCCCGCCGTACGGGTCCTGCTCCTCGACCTCGACGACCACGCCCGGCCGCAGCCCGCGCTCGCCGAGGTAGCGCAGGGCGTCGCTGCGCCGGTCCGACACCCGCTCGATCTCGAAGCGGCACCCCTCCGGCGCGACGGCGAGGGGCTGGCCCCAGCTCTCGTCGTGCCGGCCGGCCGCGCCCGGGATCGGATCGCCGTGCGGGTCGTGCGTGGGGTGGCCCAGGGCCGCGTCGATCCGGGCCTCCAGCCGGTCGCTCAGCGCGTGCTCGAGCTGCTCGGCCTCCTCGTGCACCTCGTCCCAGGGCATCTCGAGCGCCCGGACCAGGAAGGTCTCCAGCAGCCGGTGCCGCCGGACGACCCGCAGCGCGGCCCGCTCGCCGGCCGCGGTGAGGGTGAGCGTGCGGCCGCGCCGGACCAGCTCGCCGTCGGCCAGCCGCTTGACCATGGCCGACACCGACGGCGACGACACCTGCAGCTCCTTGGCGAGCGCGCCGGTGGTGACGGCCTCCCCGCGGGTGGACAGCAGGAAGATCGTCTTGAGGTAGTCCTCGACGGCGGGTGTCATGGTCCCCACGCGACGATGTTAGCCGCGCCTGACCTCGCCCGGAGCGCACGTTCGGGCCCATCCGACGGAGCCTCCGGTCGGACCGGTCAGGACACGGTCCGGTCGGCCTCGATGCGTTGTCGCGCCGCGTCGGTCCGGCCCGTGACCGGGACGCGGCTCGTCGCCTTCGCCAACCCCATCTCGGGCGTGCCGACGTAGACGCTCTCGGCCTGCGCCACGCGGTACGTCTCGTGCCACACGCCGACCACGCCCGGCGCCTTCCGGGCCCGCCGCTTGAACGCGGCCCACGCCGGCCGGTGCGTCGCGGTGCGGTCGCTCGCGTAGGCGTAGAGCTTGTCCACCGAGCTCCAGTACTGGACCACGGTCGGTCCGCCGGCGCCGAGCAGCCCCCGGAACCCCAGCAGTCCCGAGTCCGGGTCCTTCGAGAGCTCCCGCAGCATCGGGCCCATGGCCAGCAGCGTCGGGAGCCACTGGTCGACCCGCCACCAGCGGTTGATCGTCATGCCGATGAGGAAGACCACCAACTCGCCCTCGTGGTCGTGGGTCGTCCGCCGGCCGTCCGTCCGCGCCATCCCGCACCTCCTCAGATAGCAGATAGCGTCGCTCTCCAATAATGGAGAGTGTCAGTATCCGTATTAAGTGACGTGAGCCGGCTCGCGCCGGAGTGCCGGCACGTGATTGGTTGACACCGTGCGCTCCGAGCTGACGGGCCCGCGCCTGGGGCGGCGAACCGGGTGATCGAGGTACGACTCCTCGGCCCGGTCTCGGTCGTGGTCGACGGAAGCGAGCGCGACGTGGGCCGGAGCAGCGAGCGGGCCCTGCTGGCCTTGCTGGCGCTGCGGGCCGGCACCGTCGTGTCGACCGCCCGGCTGGTCGACGACCTGTGGGGCGAGCAACTCCCGGACGACCCGGGCAACGCGCTGCAGACCAGGGTCTCGAAGCTGCGCCGCGCGCTCGCGGCGGCGGGGGCCGTCGGCGTCGTCGTGACCCGTTCCCCCGGTTACGTGCTCGATCTCGAGCCCGCCCGGGTCGACGCACTGCGGGCGATCGACCTGGTGGAGCTGGCCCGCCGCGCCGAGCCGGACCGGGCGGAGGCGCTGCACACCGAGGCGCTCGGGCTGTGGCGCGGCGAACCCCTCGCGGAGTTCACCGGCGAGGCCTGGGCGGGTCCCGAGCAGGCCCGGCTGGCGGAGCTGCGGCTCACCGCGGTCGAGGAGCGTGCCCGGTTGCGGCTGGCAGCCGGCCGGGACGCCGAGGTCCTCGCCGAGGTGGAGCCGCTGGTGGCCGCTCACCCGCTGCGGGAGCGGCTGCGTGCGCACCAGATGACGGCCCTGTACCGCGCGGGACGGCAGGCCGAGGCGCTGGCGGTGTACGCCGACCTGCGGCGCGCGCTGGACGACGAGCTCGGACTGGACCCCTCGCCCGAGCTGGAGGCGCTGCACGACGCGGTCCTGCGCCGGCACCCGGACCTCGACCCGCCGGCCGTCGCCCGGCCGCGTCCCTACGCGCCGCTCCCCGCGCGGCTGACCGCCGTGCTGGGGCGCGGCGAGGAGCTGGAGCGGGTGGCGCAGCTGTGCCGGGACCGCCGGCTGGTCACGCTGACCGGACCCGGCGGGGCGGGGAAGACGACGCTGGCGACCGAGGCCGCGCGCACCGTGGCCGACCGCTTCCCCGACGGCGTCGTGCTGGTGGAGCTGGCCGGGGTGGAGGACCCGGCCCGGGTCCCGGCCGCGGTGGTCGACGCGCTGCGGCTGGCGGGCGACGCCGCCGTCGATCCGGCGGAGCGGCTGGTCGGTGCGCTGCGCGGCAGCCGCCTGCTGCTCGTGGTCGACAACTGCGAACACGTCGTGGACGCCTGCGCGGGGCTGCTGGAACGCCTGCTGACGGGGTGTCCGTCGGTGCACGTGCTGGCCAGCAGCCGGGAGGCGCTGGCGGTGCCCGGCGAGGTGCAGCTCCCGGTGCGACCGCTGCCGGTGCCGCCGGTCGGCGCGGCCCCGGACGAGCTGGCCGCGAACG
Organism: Pseudonocardia sp. NPDC049154; assembly: GCF_040648315.1. Taxonomy (NCBI): domain Bacteria; kingdom Bacillati; phylum Actinomycetota; class Actinomycetes; order Pseudonocardiales; family Pseudonocardiaceae; genus Pseudonocardia; species Pseudonocardia sp. NPDC049154. Next base: position 1,734 of record NZ_JBEZDN010000075.1, on the reverse strand, counting down.
ACGCGGTCCGGCTCTTCGCCGAGCGGGCGTGGGCGGCCAGTCCGGCCTTCGTCCTGGATGACTCGACGCTCGGGCCGGTCGCCGAGATCTGCCGGCGGCTCGACGGGCTGCCACTGGCGCTCGAGCTCGCCGCGGCCCGGGTCGCCGTGCTGCCCGTGGACCGGATCGCCGAGCGGCTGTCGGACCGCTTCGCGCTGCTCACCGCCGGGCCGCGCACCGCGGCCGCGCGGCACCGGACCCTGCAGGCCACGCTCGACTGGAGCCACACCCTGCTCGACGACGAGGAGCGGGTCCTGTTCCGGCGCCTCGCCGTCTTCCGCGGCAGCTGGACGCTGGAGGAGGCGGAGGCCGCCTGCGCGGGCGACCCGGTCCCGGCGGGCGCGGTGCTCGACGTGCTCGGCCGGCTCGTCGCCCGGTCGCTGGTCGTCGACGCCCACGGCAACGACGGCCGCTTCCGGATGCTGGAGACCGTGCGCGCCTACGCGGCGCGCCGGCTCGACGAGGCCGGCGAGCGGCCCGCGTTCGCCCGTCGGCACGCCGAGGCGGTGCTGGCGGTGGCCGAGGCCGCCGCACCGCTGCTGCGGGGCCGCGACCAGCACACCGCGCTCGCGCGGCTGCGGGCCGAGCGCGACAACGTCGACGCGGCGCTGGCCTGGGCGCTCGACCACGTCGCCGACGCCCCGGACGTCGCCCTGCGGCTGGTGGGGGCGCTCGGCTGGTGGTGGTACTTCGGCCGCCACGACGAGGGCCGGCGGGTCGTCGACGCCGTGCTCGGTGCGGTCGAGGGGGTGGTGGGCGGTGCAGGGACCGGCGGCTCGCCCGCGGCGCGCGCGGTGGCCCACCAGGCGGCATCGCTCGTGTGGCGGCCGGGCGCGTGCGTGGTGCACCCGAGCGCGCGGTGCGCACAGGAGGCGGCGGTGAGCCTGGCCGCCGCCGAGGAGGCGGGCGCGGTCGGGCCCGCGACCTACGCGAGGATCCTGCTGGCCGTCGAAGGCGTGACCGGGACCGACCCGGCCGGCGCCGAGGAGCTGCTGACCGCGGCCGAGCAGGCCCTGCACCGGGCCGGCGACGAGTGGGGACTCGCCCTGACCACCTTCGTCCGCGCCGAGATCGGGTTCCGGACCGGATCCGTCCCGCTCGCCGAGGCCGAGCGGCTCGCCGTCCGGGCGGCGGAGAGCTTCGCGGGCCTCGGTGACCGGTGGGGCCACTCCGCGGTGCTGGGCCACCACGGCACCGCGGTGCGCGTCTCCGGGCGCCCCGCCGAGGCCGTGCCGCTGATCGAGCGGTCGGCCCGGCTCGCCACCGAGCTCGGGCTGCTGCTGACCCTGCAGTGGATGCAGGCCGAGCTGGCCTACTGTGCCCTGCTCCTCGGCGACCGTGACCGCGCCCTGGAGCGGTGCGCGGAGGCCGAGGACACGGCGCGGCGGCTCGGCGCGGGCCCGGGCGCGGAGTTCGCGGCGCTGGTCCGCGGCATCGACGCCCGCCGCCGCGGCGACCTGGCCGGCGCCCGGTCCGTGCTCACCGAGGCCGTCGAGCACCTCGCGGCCGCCGGCATCGGCGGGCTCGCGGCCGCGCTGGCCGTCCAGCTGGGGCACGTGCTCGAGCTGTCCGGCGAGCTCACCGCCGCGGACCGCACCCACCACCGGGCACTCGCGCTCGGTACCGCCTCCTGCGGTCGCTGGCCTCGATCGGGGTGTTCCACGAGGACGACGAGCAGCGGTTCTCGCTGACGGC